>JAISWR010000033.1 GCA_031270985.1 Bacteroidales bacterium
TGCTAATTTTGTCCATCGTTGTAAATCGTTTATGGTAAAACTAATTTACAACTTGGAGGGGTAATCTGCAATATGGTTGCCCCTTTTTTATTCAAAATTTTTGTCGGTCAGTAGTGTAATATTTTATAGAAAATAGCTACCTAACTTTTGCGGAGTTAGGGTTCAAGAGATTTTTGTCCGGCAACCGTTGCTCTCATTTTATTCGTGCCTGTTTCAATACTGCGGCGGTTTCCTATTTTCAGAACAGGTTCAGGCGCGTTTTACGCGCTCTGTCATCCGTACAGGTATTGGGCTACTCCGGCATATCTTACCATCGGGTTCATGCACATGACCGGTATTTTGGCGCTGTTGGCAATAATTGCCTGTTCGTCCGCGCCAAACATGTAGTCCAACAGCGTAATATGTTTGGTCGTAGTCACAATAATCAAATCCGCATAGATTTTTTCCGCAAAATGTATGGTTTCGATGGCAAAATTGCCGGATTTTTCCGCAGTATGGATTTCGTATTCGATAGTGTGTTGTTTCAGAAAACGGATAGCGAAGTTCAGATTTGTATTGACTTTTTTCTGCAAGTCAATATCGGTCACCGGATACTTGAATAAGTGTATTTTGGAGGAGAAATTTTTCCCGATGTATATTGCCCATTGCAGTTTTTCCTTGTTTTCCGACTTAAAATCAATGGGAAATACAACGTTGGATATTTTGGTGTTTCGTTCGGGTTGGGATTGCACCACGATGAAAGGCGCGTTGGATCCCGTGATCACTTTCAATGCTTTGCTTCCGAATATCTTTTGTGTTCCTTTGATGCCGTGTGTCCCCATCGCCACCAATTGTGTGTTCGACTGGCTGGCATAGTCGGACACAGCGGAATGCAAATTGCCTTCCTTCACCACCACCTTGCATACGATACCTGTTTTGCTGAATGTGTCGTTACAGACTTCCGCCATGCGTTTGCGGGACGTTTCGATGACCTCCGGCGCCGTACCAGTTTTCACGATATGGAGGAGTTTGATTTCGTAATTCATGATACTTGCTATCTTCACGGCATGAGCCAAAGCGTACTCGGATACATGCGTAAAATCCCATGTAACCATAATTACATTATTGATCTGATCTTCTTGCATAACCACATTTTATAATCAACCACCTGTTGTAAACTGTATAACGGGAAATTATACAGTTTGTTATGTTTTATACGGAAAAAATTTTCACTGTCCGGCAGCGCCGTCCGTCAAAAACGAATTCGGCGGTTGTCTGGCTACAGCCACGAGTGTTCCTTTCCGTAACGCATCATTTGCGCGGCATAATCTTCGGTGTAATCCGGTATTACGTCGATGATGTTGTTGTCTTTGTCCGTAACGAGTTGATATACGGGATTGACAAAGCCTTTGTACGGAGCGAGGTTCAATTTTTTGTATCGTTCCAGCGCTTCCGCATGTAACACAGGATCAACACTAACGCCGTATTCTTCTACTAATTTTCGGGCGGCGTCATAATCGCCTTCGGATTTGATGCGTTGCACTTCTGCCAATAACTGACCGAACAGTTCGCGCAGTTTAGCGTAGTCATTCACCACTACGAATGTTTTTCCGTCACGTTGGCGCATTTCCGTAACATTGTCCGTCTTTCCCCGTTCATACGCCCAGCGTGCTATCAGTGCACGGTTGCGCATGTGCGCTTCTTCTATTTGCCTGCCGGGTTCGATACGTGTGAGTTGCGTGAACAGTCCGTTGGTCATGTACTTGTAATATTCGGCTTTGTAGGCTTCGCGATCGGGTACCAGTCCCAGTTCGATCATTTTTGCATCGGCAACGTAGTACAGTCCGAACAAGTCGGCGCGAGCCTCCTCGATGGTGGAGCCATAAGATTTCAGCGCGTCGGAGGAGATGCCGGGCAACAGTTTTCCCGATCCGTGACCCAGACATTCATGCAGGTCGGTATGCAGATTGTCCGTCAGCAAGCCGTAGGTGCGCACCAGATTTCGCTCGGTGTCGCTCCAGTAAAATTCTTCGGCAAATCCGCTGCCTTGCGAGGATTTGTCGTATGCTTCGGTGATGTTCTCAATGGTGACGGATTTTGATCCGTGTTCCTTGCGTATCCAGTCCGCATTGGGCAAATTGATGCCGATGGGTGTGGCCGGATAGCAGTCACCGCCCAACATTGCCGCGGTGATGACTTTTGCCGTTACGCCTTTGACCTGTTCTTTTCTGAAACGCTCATCCACAGGCGACCGGTCTTCAAACCATTGGGCGTTGCTGCTGATGGTTTCCGTACGTTTGCTGGCTTCCAGATTTTTGAAATTCACCACCGATTCCCAACTTGCTTTCAAACCGAGCGGATCGCCATAGGTTTCGGTGAATCCGTTGACGAAATCCACGCGCGACGAATCTCCCACCCACAGGATGGCATATTCGTCAAACTCTTTGAGGTCGCCCGAACGGTAATAACTGATGAGTTTGTTGATGACCGCTTTTTGGCGGTCGTTTTCGGCTACAGTTGCCGCCTTTTCCAGCCAGAATACGATTTTTTCAATTGCCGGAGCATACAGTCCGCCCACTTTCCACACCAATTCTTTCAGTTGTCCGTTTTCTTTCACCAGACGGCTGTTCAATCCATAGGAAACGGGGCGATCGTCGCCGGGTTGTTTCATCTTTCCGTAGAAAGTTTCCGCTTCCGCTTGTGTCACATCGCAATAATAGTTGCCGGCGGAGGTGGTCAGCAGATCCTCGCCATGCGCTTGATTCAACTTTTTTGCCAACACTGCGGGGTCAAAAATCACAGGCGTCAGTTCTTCCAGCAATTGGGCGGCGGTTTGACCGGATGGCAAAGGCAGTTGGGCGGCATCCAGCGAATTGACGGCATCTGCAAAAAACGACTGCGAAAATCCGGGAAGAAATTTTTCCGTACCGTAATGATGATGGATGCCGTTGGAAAACCATACCCGTTTGAGGTACACGACAAATTCCCGCCAGTCGGCAGAGGACTTGTCGCCTTGATAATGTTCGTATATTGCCTCAAGTGTGCGGCGAACAGTCAGATTATACCGGCAATTCTGGTCGAACAGGATGTCCCTGCCTTCAATTGCCGCCTGCGAAAGATAGTATATCAACGTTTTCTGTTGCAGGTTCAATTCGTCGAACCCGTTCACTTCGTAACGAAGCACCTGTATATCTGCAAATCTGTCCACCATATAATTTATATTTGACTGATGCGCCATTTTACTTTCTCCGCAGGAAGCCAATCCCAACAGAAGCAGCAAATAAGCCGTTTGATAAATATTTCGTAAATACATCGTGATTATTTTTGTGCAAAGATAGCATAAAATTCTCAATTACACACAAACGCATAAAAATTGTCGGCATCATCAATCGTAATCGGACTATCAAAAAAACATCTAAACCCGATTTTTCGTATATTTGAAGGATAATTTTAAATATATCAAATATGAAAACTTCAGGTTTAGACGTGCACAAAGATAGTATATTTTGTGCGATTTACGATGGGAAAAGTTATTCCTCAGTGAAAGAATTTATAGGGGAAAATTACAAAATAATTCCGGTCGGCACAAATGATTTTAGAGATGCGAAATAAATCAAGTTTGAATTATTCGCAAAAATAACGTTACATTTGTGTTTTTAAATTAACATCATGCAAACAATAGATAAATATGATTTCAAGGGCAAAAGAGCCATTATCAGGGTGGATTTCAATGTTCCTTTAGACAAACAAACTTTTGCGGTGACCGACGACACCCGCATACGTGGCGCGTTACCCACCGTCAAAAAAATCCTGTCCGACGGCGGTTCGGCGATACTCATGTCCCACCTGGGACGTCCCAAAGGCGTGGAAGAGAAGTACTCGCTCAAACATGTCATCGGTCGCTTGTCCGAACTCGTCGGCAAACCCGTACTGTTTGCCGACGACTGTATGGGCGAAAGCGCCAAAACGAAAGCGGCAGCGTTGAAAGCAGGCGAAATCCTGTTGCTCGAAAACCTGCGTTTCTACGCCGAAGAAGAAGGCAAACCGCGTCTTGCGGAAACCGCCACCGACGAAGAAAAGAAAGCCGCCAAAGCTGAACTGAAACCGAAGCAAAAAGATTTTGCCAAACAATTGGCAAGCTACGCCGACGTGTATGTGAACGACGCTTTCGGCACGGCACACCGCGCACATGCTTCCACCGCGCTCATTGCCGACAGTTTTCCCGTCGAAAACAAAATGTTCGGATACCTCATCAACAGCGAACTGGCAGCAATGGACAAAGTGCTTAACTCCAACGAAAAACCGTTTACCGCTATCATGGGCGGGGCAAAAGTGTCCGACAAAATCCTGATTATTGAAAACCTGCTCGACCGTGTGCAAAACCTGATTATCGGCGGCGGTATGACCTACACTTTCATCAAAGCTCAGGGTGGAAAAATCGGGAAATCGCTGTGCGAAGACGATAAACTGGATTTGGCCTTGGACATCCTGAAAAAAGCAAAAGCCAAAGGCGTTAACGTGTACCTGCCCGTTGACGCGGTGAACGCCAGCGCTTTCGACGCTAATGCCGACACCTCCGTATCCAAAACGGATGAAACCCCCGACGGATGGATGGGGTTGGATATTGGCGAGGCTACCATCAAAACATTCACCGACATCATCGCCCATTCCAAAATCGTTTTGTGGAACGGCCCGATGGGCGTGTTTGAATTTGAAAAATTCTCGAAAGGCACCTCAGCCATAGCACAGGCGGTTGCCAAAGCCACTGCCGACGGTGCATTCACGCTTATCGGCGGCGGCGACTCGGTGGCGGCAATCAACAAAAACAAACTTGCCGACAAGGTTAGCTACGTGTCCACCGGCGGCGGCGCTATGCTCGAATACATGGAAGGCAAGGAATTGCCCGGCATCAAAGCCATACGCGGATAAATCCGTCAGGTTTCAATCCATGTGAAAATCCGGTCGCGATGCTACGGCGACTTTTGCCGCCTTGTGGAAACCTTCCCGCAAGGCTACGGCGACGACTTTTGCCATTCGTCGAGCAGTCGAGGGCATCGCCTTTCAACAGCAGCGACGGCTTTGTATCCGCTATTTGCCGGTAGGAACGGGCATTATCCGGATCTTGCATAAACAGCAGACCCTAATTATTTCCCGATTCGGCGTATTTTCACTTCCCGATTTGGCCTTACGTCGACGCAGTATAGGACGGAAAACCGTCCGGAATAAACTTGCATGACAGGAAAACCGCACATACGGGTATCGAATACGGCGAAATGCTGTTTTTAATATCGGCAAAAATGTCCGGAACAAGCTGTTTTATATCGGCATTTTTATATCTTTGCCATTTCTAAAACACACAATATATATAAAGGTTAAAAATAGTCACATATTGGAATAAGAATGCGTTACGGCATTATTTGGTCTTATGAAATCTCGACAGTTTCACTGAGACGACCAAAAATAGAACGAAACGCCATGCTTCGGCGTGGGCGTATTTATTTTGGTCGTCTGGGTAGTCGAGAACCTCATAAGGCTGATAAAAGGTAGTCCACGCTTTTTTATTGCAGCAACCGAAGCAAAAACATGCATGAAAAGGTACATATCGGAAAGATGATCCACGACAAACTGAGGGAAGACAGACGTTCCGTCTCATGGCTGGCAGATCAGCTCCATTGCGACCGTTCCAACGTCTATAGGATTTTCAGAACATATCACATTGACACAGAACAACTTATGAGGATATCCATCATTCTGGGTTTTGATTTTTTTGAAGCATACTCCGTTTGCCTCAAAGCGGATAAAGCAAACAGACAGTTGTAACGTAGTGTTCCGATCAACAAAATGTGGTAAATTTCGCGACATTTTGTGCTGCGATACGCAATGTCGATAAGCCCTTTGTAAGCGATTTGCACCGTACTTTTGTCCAAGTTTTCATAATGCCCTGAAAGCAAGAGGGCAATATGAACGAAAATCAATTAATTAAACCCTTTAAATCAACAAATTATGTTCAAAAAAATCAGATGTTTAATTCTTGGTGTGTTTCTGTCGGCAAACGCTATCGCTGCATTTTCTCAAACGATTACCGTGAGCGGTATCGTGCGTGATGAACATGGCGATGTGTTGCCCGGAGCAAGTATAGCGGTAAAGGGAGGTTCACTCGGTACGGTGACCGACCTCAATGGCGCCTATACGATTAACGTTCCGTCAAACGGTACACTTGAGATTACCTTTGTGGGATATGTGGCAAAAGAAGAAGCCGTAGAGAGCAGAACCGTGATTGACGTGGTGATGCTGGAAGATGCGGCTCAATTGGAAGAGGTGGTAGTTATCGGATACGGATCGGTGAAAAAAAGTACGGTGACTTCGGCGGTAGCCAAAATGGATGCGACAGCAATTGAGAACCGCCCGCTGGCACGCGCCGAAAATGCCTTGCAAGGACAGTTGGCAGGCGTGGTGGTGCGTACTACCACCGGCGAACCCGGACAGGACATACAAATTCGCGTGCGGGGCGCCGCTTCGGTAAATGCCAGCTCAGACCCCCTCTATGTGGTGGACGGCGTGCCGATGAATACGCTGATGGGATTGAACCCGTCGGATATCGAATCCATTGAAGTATTGAAAGATGCTGCATCTTCGGCTATTTACGGATCCCGCGGATCCAACGGGGTAGTGATTGTAAGTACCAAGAGAGGAAAAGCAGGAAAAGCAAAAGTCAGCCTGAATGCTACTTACGGCATACAGTCGCTGGAAAAGAAGTTGGATATTATGACTGCGGAAGAATGGATGGAGTTTAATGTGAAATCTATTGACGCCAAATATCTGCAAGCTGCAAAAGACAGAGGCGTTACCAATGCGAGCATTAGCGACCCCGCAAACGTACGTTTCCAGAATGTCGGGCTTTCCTACACAGCGCTGGATGAAAGCCTGTGGAGCATGGATGAAAACAACGGACATTATCGCTACATCCAAGACCCGCGCTGGTATCAATATCTTGACCCGTCCTTTGGCAGAGATCACACTTTTTCTCCGACCTCCGAATCGCTGGATTTGTTGGACTGGCAGGATGAATTTTTCAAACCCGCCAGCGTAAGCAGCATCACCTTGAATGTGTCCGGCGGAAACGACAACACCTCCTACATGTTTTCGGGCGGATATTATTCCCAGGACGGTATTGCCCACGGTACCGGTTATGACCGCTATTCGTTGCGCGCCAACATCGACTCAAAAATCAACAAATACATCAGCGCGGGTTTGTTGCTGGCTCCTACCTATATCAACAGAGACGGCGCCGGACGTGCCAACGGGAAAGACACCCGGATGCATCATATATTGATGTACACGCCGGTTGCTCCGGCGGGACAAGGTTATCGCCTTAATGCCGAGCCATACGCCAAATACGGATGGGCTAACGGCGAACAACCCAATCCATACGTTTACATGGACAATCTTCGCCACGACAACATGCTCCGCATGATGGGCAATGCCTTTATCCGGATTACTCCGCTGGACGGCTTGAAAATCGAATTTTCAGGATCGGCAAACTATTATGATCTGGACGGGCAAACCTATACCTATTCAAATACCTTGTTGACATGGCAACAGGGAGAAGGTGCCAATTCGTCCGGTGGACACAATACAGATCGCTCGTGGAGTACTTTGCTTCAGGCATTGGCAAATTATGACAAATCTTTCGGAAAGCACAATGTGAGTGTGATGCTGGGCGCTTCTTCCGAGCAGTCCAACCTTGGTTATGCCACCACTCAGGACTACGGCAGACCGTTTCCCAATGACGCTATCACCGGCACTTTTGATGAATCAACCCTTGCGGTAACCAACTCCAATGTCACCCAAAAAACGCCCAACCGGTTGGCTTCGTTTTTCGGTCGTGTTTCTTACAATTATGCCGAAAAGTATCTTATTTCGGGTAGCTTGCGTTACGACGGCGGTTCAGTGTTTGGCACCGACAATAAATGGGGCGTCTTCCCCGCATTTTCAGCCGGTTGGAATGTTTCCAGAGAACAATTTTTCCAAGACCTGAATCTTTCGTGGTTGAACAATTTGAAACTGCGTGCCAGTTACGGCGCCACCGGCAACAATTCCATCAGCAATACTGCTGCTTACCCCACCTTGACGAGCGCGAACTATGCCGGCTTTGCGGGATATTATGCCAACAGTTTAGGCAACATGGATTTGGGCTGGGAAAAAACCAACAGTACTGATCTGGCTGTAGATTTGGGCTTTTTGAAAAACCGCATTCAGTTGTCGTTCGACTGGTACACAAAAACAACCACCGACTTGTTGTATCAAGTGCCTTCTATGGGCGCTTCGGGATTCTCTACAACATGGGACAACATGGGTGAAATCCAAAACAAAGGCTTTGAGATTGAGTTGAACACTGCCAATTTTACCGGTAAATTCACATGGAGTACCTCGTTTAACCTGTCATACAACAAAAATAAGGTGATTTCCATAGGAGTGAGCGATACCCCTATTTATTCCGGATTCAACGGCATCGGGAATAATAACAATTCATCCAATATCCTTGAGGTGGGACGTCCCGCCAATAATTTCTTCATGTTTGAAGCCATAGGGGTGTGGAAGTCGCAGTCCGAACTGGATGCTTACGCCGCCTCTATCGGGAAAACAGCGGGCGATTTGAAGTTTGACGGCAAACAACTTTATCCGGGCGACCTTCGTTATAGAGACGTGAACGGAGACGGATTATGGGATAGAGACCACGACCGCGTGTATTTGGGCAACCCGATGCCTTCGTTCACCTACGGCATGACCAACAGGTTTTCTTACAAAAATTTCGATCTTTCCATCCTGCTGACCGCACAAACCGGAGGTAAAATCTACGGTGCACTGGGGCGCGCCATTGACCGTCCCAGCATGAGATCCAACATGAACGTTATGGACAAATGGACCAACGCATGGTGGTCGGAAAATGATCCGGGCGACGGCTCCACCCCTTACATCCTGAGCGCTACTACCGGCGGTACGGTGGATTCCCGCTGGTTATGGTCATCCGACTACTTTCGTATCAAGAACATCACGCTGGGTTACAAAATCCCCATCAAACCTGAGATTATTTCTAACCTGCACGTGTATGTCTCTATCGAAAATCTAAAAAAATGGGACAATTATTATAATGGCTTTTCGCCCGAATCAGCCAATACAGCTTCCAGCGCTGTACCCGGCGGTACCGGCGCACTGGGAATCGACTATGGCGGATATCCCATTGCCCGTGTCGTTACGTTCGGCTTAAATGTTAATTTCTAATCCTTAAAAAATCATTGAAATGAAAAATCTTATTAATAAATATTTCCTGATACTGTTGGTACTGCTACCGATCGCAGCATGTGACGACTTTCTGAGTTCGCCTCCGATTGACCGACTTGGTTCCGAATCTTTTTATGCTTCTCCCACACAAAGTGAGCAGGGAGTGATGGGTATATACGCCGACTTACGATACATCACAGGCGTTGAGTATAATTACCTCTCGGAGTGTAAATCCGATAATGCTTATGCCGCCCCAACAACCAACGGCTACCGCGAATTTTCCGAAATAGGAAATTTCAGGGCGAGCGAAAGTGAAGAAACTTTCAACTCCATGTGGAATTCTTGGTACAAGTTGATTTATGACGCCAATGTAGCCCTTTCCAAAATCCCCGGCTGCGACTTTGGAACTCGGGAAAGTTTCAAAAACCAACTGATCGGAGAAGTTCACTTCCTGAGGGGATGGGCGTATTTTGAACTTGCACGCCTGTTTGGCAACATTCCCATTGTGGACAAACCCATGTCGCCCGGTGAAGTGGCAAACCTGCCACAATCTCCTGCCGGAGAAGTATATGCAAAAATAATAATTCCCGATTTGAAGAATGCCAAGCTTTTACTTCCTATAGACGCCGACATGAAAGATGCCAACACGGCTTCCATTGCCGGAAAAGGTCGTGCCGACAAAATAGCCGCGCAAGCCATGCTGGGCAGAATTTATATGACTATGGCGGGATTCCCCGTGAATGACGCATCAGCCCAAGCGCTCGCCGAAACCGAGCTGAACGAAGTGATTAAATTCTCCGAAGCCAACAATAACAAATATTGGGCGCCCGACAGCACGGAATGGAGAAAACAGTGGATATCGGACTACAACAACAAGTATTCCATTTTCGCTATACAGTATCGATCGGGTGGTTACGGCAACCCCGCCATCTTCAATTACGGTCCCGAGTTACCCGACAATTATACCGTACGGCGTATTTTCGGCAATGCCATTTACCTCGAAAAAACCTTGCTGTACGAGTTCGATCGCGTGTACGGAGACGGGGGCAGAAACAGGAAGGACAGCCGCGGCTATGGACACACCGTGCTTGCAGGCTTTGACGCCTATCTCGACGTAACCGCCTATCCGGTAACCTTCGGGACGGTGGATATTGATGGAGGCACGTATCCCGTGCAACTCAATGCCATCCCCTATAAATACATGAACTCTATTCCCAAACGGAGTGGGTTGGGATTTGCCAGTATCGACGGTACCTTGAAGGATGACTATGACTGGCCCGTTAATTTCCCTGTCATTCGCTACGAGGACGTATTGCTCATGTATGCCGAAATATTGGTGGCGAAAAATGATATTGCCGGAGCAATGTCAATTGTCAATCGCATCCGTACCCGTTCAGGTTGTACCGCCGAAACAGCAGCCAATGCCGCTGAAGCGCTCAAATTCGTGAAACGCGAACGTCGTGTGGAGTTGGCGCTCGAAGGTGTGCGCTGGTTTGATCTTGTGCGTTGGAATGAGTGGAAATCCGCCGTCATCAACATGTTTGACCGCTACGGTAATCCCACCGGCACGGACGTGAATAACGTAAAAGACGGGCGTTACCTTTGCCCGATACCTTCCGGACAAAGGAGCGTAAAACCCGGATTTTATACCCAGAACGAAGGGTATTGATGCAGGATGTGCCTTATATTAAAAAGGGAGTGTCTCACAAGGCACTCTCTTTTTTTAATGGATAAAACACGGAAAGAGGCCAATGGACATTTTGGATTATTTGCATTGCCATCAAAGTAAGGTACGGGGAAGTATTTCAAGTTGTGTTGCAGGTGGATGTTCTACGGGTTATTCCGGATTCTGGTTTTCAGGGAAACAACTATTGCACGATATAGCCCAAACTTTTCAGATAAACCTTGTCGTTGCGCCAGTCTTTACGCACTTTGACGAATGTTTCCAAAAATACTTTTTTCGCAAAAAATGTTTCCATTTCTTTGCGGGCGGCGGTGGCAGTTTTTTTCAAAGCCGCACCGTTTTTCCCAATCAGTATGGCTTTCTGTGTTTCGCGTTCTATCAGAATCACAGCGCGTATGCGAATGATGCGATCTTCTTCTGCATACGTTTCCACCGTCACTTCCGAACAATAGGGTAGCTCTTTCCTGTAATATTCAAAAATTTTTCCGCGCAGTATTTCCGAAGCAAAAAAACGGTCGGTTTTATCGCTTATTTCGTCTTTCGGGAAATAAACAGGGCCTTCCGGCAACGATGTGATGACCGCATCCAGCACTGTACGGATATTAAACCGCTCTTTCGCCGAAATGGGAATTTGGCGCGCATTGGGCAACAGTTCTGCCCATACTTCGCTCAGTTGGTTCAGTTTTTCCTGTGTGGTGAGATCTATTTTGTTGATAACCAGAAACACGGGAATATTCATTCCGGCCACCTTACTGATGTATGCGCTATTTTTGGCAGGCGTTTCCACAACATCAGTCACATAGATAATAATATCGGCGTCGGTGAACGAGGTGCGTACGAAATCCATCATTCCCTTCTGCATCCCGTATTTGGGCTGGATAATGCCCGGCGTGTCCGAAAAAATTATTTGCAGGTCATCGCCGTTGATGATACCCATGATACGGTGTCGCGTGGTTTGCGCTTTGGCTGTCACCACCGATAAACGTTCGCCGGTAAGGACGTTCATCAGGGTAGATTTGCCCACGTTGGGATTTCCGATGATATTGACAAAGCCAGAACGATGCATGAACATACTCCATTAAGCATCGCTTTTCCGGTATCCGTTAGGCGCTGGAAAGGCGATTCGCATGAAATTTTGGGATATTAACGGCTATGCTCCGCCCATTGCGCTGAAACCTCCGGAAACTTTCGATTTCTTCGGGTTGATACACATGACGGGGATATTTGCAGCGTTGTCGATAACGGTTTCTTCTTTGACGCCGAAAAGATAGTTGGCAAAAGAAATATCCTTGGTGGTGGTGATGATGATCAGATCGGCATTCACCCGCTCTGCATAGTTTAACGTTTCTTTTACAAAGGACTCTTTCCCTTCCGCTACCACTACATCGTAGAATATCTTTTTAGAATTCAGAAACTTTTGGGTGAATACCAGATTGGTACGCAGGTTCTGCTCCAACTTTTTGTCTTTGTAGACTTTATCTCTGAAGATATACACGTTGGGATCAAACAAATGGGCAACATAGTTCAGCCATCCGATTTTTTCGCGGTTTTCCTTCTTATAGTCCACCGGAAAAACGACGCGCTGGATGTCCTTGCTATGCCCCTGCACCACTACAACCGGCACGTTAGAAGTGGTGGTCACTTTCAGACACCAACTGCCGGTGACTTTTTGCATGCCCTTAACTCCGTGCGTACCCAAAAACACGATACCGGCGCCGATTTCCTCAACGGTTGCCCCGATAGTGATGAAAATGGAGCCTTCACGTACAATACCCGACACCTTGACGCCGTACTCTTTGGTGAAATTTGCCGCCTCAACAGATACTTTCGCCGTAGCATCCACAATGTCCGAAGATTTTTTGGCAACATGCACCAGCACAATTTCCGCATTAACGATGCGTGCAAATCTCGCAGCTGCTTCGACGGCATACTGTGCCACTACAGTAAAATCTGTAGGAATTAAAATAGGCTTAGATAGATTTTCCATAAAGAATTATACTTTAATTTGACCATTGAACCGATAAAAGAAATATCTTTGATTTTTTTTTATATAACATATCATTGAATATTTTTACAAAAATAAAACTTTTTTTCTTTGGATGTGCTATTACCGGATTGTTTTTTTTCCGACCCGGAGAATCTTCTTCCTCCGTTCATCGCTTATATCCTGACAGTCAATTTATTGAAAATATTGACACGGCAATCTGTCCCGACAGGTTACATTCAGCTGCGTCGCTGCTTGCTTTCAACTGGTGGATATTCCTCTCTATCCTGCTGTTTCCGGCAAATATCGGCTTCATCCTCACTCGGAAGAAAAAACGTATAAAAAAAGGATATCTTTTTGAAGAAAAAAAATCTTTGCAGGATAATCTGATGAGAAATGATTATTTCTTCCACAGAGTGGATGGCGTCACCGTGTTATTTGCCGATATTGAGGGGTTTTACGATATTGCCGATCAGAGGGCAGATGTGTGGATGAAACGGCTGAACGATTTTTTCACGTATTTCGATACGATGACGGATATGTACCGCATCGAAAAGATCAAGACCATAGGCGACGCTTACATGTGCGCCGGCGGAATTCTGCGCAAAAACCACCCTGCACAGGTGGTACTGATGGCGCTGGAGGTACAGAACCATCTGCGCCAGCAACGCCGGTTGGACGCCGACACATGGTTCATCCGCATCGGTATCCACACCGGAGCAGTATATGCCGGTATGCTGGGTATGAAAAAATTATCCTACGACATCTGGGGGCATACCGTGAATTTTGCTTCTCGCATTGAGGCGCTTTGTCCGTCGGACAAAATACATATTTCGGGCGACACCTACGAGCAAGTAAAGCAATATTTCATCTGCGAATACTGCGGTCAGATACCCGAACGAATCGGCATGGGATGCTCCTACTACGTAAAAGGGCTGAAACCGGAATATTCCGTCAAAACGCTGAGAGAAAAGATGGAGGCGGAATTTGAAAAATAATTTTGCAATTTTTTTCCAATCTATTGCGGATAACAAAAAAGTTTGTACCTTTGTCCCCTCATTTTTGGCATATCTTTGAAAATCGCATGTGCCTTGAAATGAATACTATATATTGAGTGACGCATAAAAATCATGGCAATTCCAAAAACAGAAAGAATCAATTTCTCTTCGATTAAGAATCCGTTTGATTATCCGGATTTTTTGGAGATTCAGCTACAATCGTTCTACGATTTTTTTCAGATTGACACCACGCCGGAAAACCGCAAGGGAGAAGGGTTATACAAGGTCTTTCAGGAAAATTTCCCGATTTCCGATACGCGGAATAACTTTGTGCTGGAATTTATTGACTATTTTATTGATCCTCCGCGCTATACCATTGATGAATGTATCGAGCGGGGTTTGACGTACAGTGTACCGCTCAAAGCCAAGCTCAGGCTGTACTGTACCGACCCCGACCATGAAGATTTCGATACCGTCATACAGGATGTGTATCTCGGCACTGTGCCCTACATGACGCCCAAAGGATCGTTTGTCATCAACGGAGCAGAACGCGTGGTGGTATCTCAGTTGCACCGTTCGCCGGGCGTATTCTTCGGGCAAAGTATCCATGCCAACGGCACAAAACTGTATTCGGCGCGTATCATCCCGTTCAAGGGTTCGTGGATTGAGTTCGCTACCGACATCAACAACGTGATGTACGCTTACATCGACCGTAAGAAAAAATTGCCCGTCACCACATTGCTGCGCGCCATCGGTTACGAAAACGATAAGGACATCCTTGCCATTTTCGATCTCGCCGACGAAATGAAAATAACCAAGGCGTCCGTCAAAAAAGCAGTAGGACGGAAACTCGCCGCCCGCGTGCTGAAAACATGGGTGGAGGACTTTGTGGATGAAGATACGGGCGAAGTGGTTTCCATTGAACGCAACGAAGTCATTATTGACCGCGAAACCATTCTGGATAACGACCATGTGGATATGATCCTCAATTCCGGAGCCGAAACCATCCTTCTGCACAAGGAAGATGTGAACACCTCCGATTACACCATCATCTACAACACCCTGCAAAAAGACGCATGTAATTCTGAAAAAGAAGCCGTACTTCATATTTACAGGCAGTTGCGCAGTTCCGAACCGCCTGATGAGGCAACCGCTCGCGACGTGATTGACAAGTTGTTCTTCTCCGACAAGCGTTATGACTTGGGAGATGTAGGACGTTACCGCATCAACAAAAAGTTGAATCTGGACATTTCGGCCGAAACCAAAATTCTAACGCGCGAAGACATCATTGAGATCATCAAATACCTGATACAGTTGCTCAACTCGAAAGCCGACGTGGACGACATCGACCATTTGAGCAACCGCCGTGTACGTACCGTCGGCGAACAATTGGCGGGGCAGTTCGGCGTAGGGTTGGCACGTATGGCGCGTACCATCCGCGAACGCATGAACGTGCGCGACAACGAAGTATTTACCCCGATTGACCTCATCAATTCCAAGACGTTGTCGTCGGTCATCAATTCATTCTTCGGCACCAACCAGTTGTCGCAGTTCATGGATCAAACCAATCCGCTGGCGGAAATGACGCACAAACGACGTCTTTCGGCATTGGGACCAGGAGGATTAACCCGCGAACGCGCCGGATTTGAAGTGCGCGACGTGCATTTTACCCACTACGGACGCCTCTGCCCGATTGAAACGCCGGAAGGCCCCAACATCGGACTGATTTCGTCATTGTGCGTATACGCAAAAATCAACAGCCTCGGTTTCATCGAAACGCCTTACCGTAAAGTGGAAAATTCTACAGTAATGCTGGGCGAAGACGGCATAGTGTCGCTGAGCGCCGAGGAAGAAGAAGGAAAAACCATTGCCCAGGCAGGCATTAAAATAGATAAAAACGGACATTTTCTGGAAATGCGGGTCAAATCACGGCTGGATGCCGACTATCCAGTGCTCGACCCTGCCGAAGTGAACCTGATGGACGTGGCGCCCAACCAGATATCTTCCATCGCCGCCTCGCTCATCCCATTCCTCGAACACGACGACGCCAACCGCGCACTGATGGGATCGAACATGATGCGGCAAGCTGTTCCGCTGTTGAAACCACAAGCGCCTATCGTAGGCACAGGCATCGAATACACCGTTGCCAAAGATTCGCGCCTTCTGGTGGTTGCCGAAAAAGACGGTACGGTGGAATCGGTGGACTCCCGCAAAATCGTGATCCGCTACGATTTCACAGAAGAAGAAAAATTCATGAGTTTCGCCGATGATTTGAAAACGTACGAACTCCCCAAATTTGCCAAAACCAACCAAAACACCTGCGTCAATATGCGCCCGATTGTGAAAAAGGGCGACAGGATCGTCAAGGGACAAATACTCACCGAAGGCTATTCCTCCGATAACGGCGAACTTGCACTGGGCAAAAACCTGAAAGTGGCGTTCATGCCATGGAAAGGCTACAATTTTGAAGACGCCATCGTGCTAAGCGAAAAAGTGGTGGCAGACGACCTGTTCACCTCCCTGCACATTGACGAATATTTGCTGGAGGTACGCGACACCAAACGCGGTCTGGAAGAACTGACGTCCGATATTCCCAACGTGAGCGAAGAAGCAACCCGCAATCTGGACGAAAACGGGTTGATCATGATCGGCGCACATGTCGAACCGGGCGATATTCTTATCGGCAAGATTACCCCCAAAGGAGAATCAGACCCGTCGCCGGAAGAAAAACTGTTGCGCGCCATTTTCGGCGACAAAGCAGGCGACGTGAAAGACGCATCGCTGAAAGCGCCCCCGTCACTGTTCGGAGTGGTGGTGGACAAAAAACTGTTCTCACGCAGCATCAAAGATAAAAAAACCAAAACCGGCGAAAAAGCCATCCTCCAAAAAATTGAAGACGAATTTGAAAGACAGGCGAACAACCTGAAAGAACGTCTGGTGGAAAAATTGATGGTGATGCTGAACGGTAAAACCTCGCAAGGCGTGAAAGATTACTACAACGTAGAGGTGGTACACAAAGGAGCGAAATTTTCCTCCAAATTGCTGATGGATATCGACTATACGAACATCAATCCGGGCAAATGGACGTCGGACAAGGTGAAAAACGAATCCATACGGACTCTGTTGCACAATTACAGCGCCAAATACAAGGAAATAGAAGCCGTTTACAAACGAAAAAAATACAACGTCACCATCGGCGATGAACTGCCCGCAGGCATTATACAGTTGGCAAAAGTATATATTGCCAAAAAGCGCAAGGTAAAAGTAGGCGACAAAATGGCAGGACGGCATGGCAACAAGGGCATCGTGTCGAAAATCGCCCGCGCGGAAGACATGCCTTTCCTCGAAGACGGTACTCCGGTGGACATCGTATTGAACCCGCTGGGCGTCCCCTCGCGTATGAACCTCGGACAGATATACGAAACTGTGTTGGCATGGGCAGGTGAAAAACTCGGCGTGAAATTTGCCACCCCAATATTTGACGGCGCTACGCTGGACGACATCAACAAATGGACAGACAAAGCAAATTTGCCGCGCTACGGACGCAGTTATCTTTATGACGGCGGCACAGGCGAGCGTTTCGACCAGCCCGCTACGGTAGGCATCATCTACATGCTGAAACTTGGGCACATGGTGGACGACAAGATGCACGCGCGTTCCATCGGACCGTATTCCCTCATCACGCAACAACCGTTGGGCGGGAAAGCCCAATTCGGTGGTCAGCGTTTCGGGGAAATGGAAGTGTGGGCGCTGGAAGCATTCGGCGCAGCCAACCTCTTGCAGGAAATCATCACCGTAAAATCTGATGACGTAATCGGTCGCGCCAAGACATACGAAGCCATTGTGAAAGGCGACCCGATGCCGACGCCGGGCGTGCCGGAGTCATTCAACGTGCTGCTGCACGAAATGAGAGGACTCGGACTGAGCGTCAATCTGGTATAGCCTTACAAAACATGCCATGATATAGAAGAAAGCCGCACGGAAAATGCGGCTTTCCTCGTTACAGCCCCCTGCAAAACAGCATTGGAACAAACTTGCACGATAGCCGGCAAAAGTCCCTGCGGGACGAAATGTTGGTAACAAAGACGATATTTTGGTAGAAATAAATAAGTCGCTCATCTTTATCATATTATCCCTACATGATTTTCATCGTCATTGTGGGTGCTTACTTTTTCCAATATTTCATCTCTAAAGCGCGGCAGGCAGATCAGGAGAACACACTCACCCACAATTCTTTGACGAAGTAGTACGTCAGGGTGAAACACACGGCAAGTTTGCAACCCGTGCCAAGGAGGAAGCCCACCAGCGATCCGATACCCGATTTGAGCGCCGTATTGCTGTCGCGACCCGCCATCAGTTCACCCACCACAGCGCCGATGAAAGGCCCTACTATAATGCCTACCGGCGGGATAAACAAGCCGACAATCAAGCCGACCGTTGCTCCTATTGCACCCGCTTTGCTGCCGCCCCATTTTTTTGCACCCCACGCAGGGATAATCCAGTCAACCACGGTAACGACAATGGTAATGACAGCTGTTACAATCAAAAAACGGGTGGAAAAGTTGCAGAATGAAGTCCCTTGCAACAACAGCAACGCAATGTAACTGAACGGCGGACCAGGAACCACCGGCAGGATACAACCCACCAAGCCTGCCAGCAAAAAAACGATCCCCGCAACCGGTAATATAATATCAAGCGCCACCATCATTTACAAAACACCAATGTTGCACCATATCCGTATTCTTTGAAAGAAGCATCCTGATAACGGAGTTGCGGGTACTGCTTATCTATTATCCGGCGTATCTCGAGGCGTAAACGTCCGTTGCCTACGCCGTGTATGAAAACAATGCGTTTCCGGTTGCCGCGCAACGCGCCTTCCAGCACAACATGAAAACGCGCCGTTTGTATATCCAGCATTTCGCCTGCCGAAAGCCGTTCCGGATAATCGGTCAATTGTTCAATGTGCAAATCCACTTCTTCCTCCACAGATTCCGGTTCTTTATGCTGTGGCCGGCGCGGAGCATCCGCTTGCAACTTCCTTTGCGCTTCTTTGGGCGCTTTCTGTGCCGCTTTTTCTATTTCCGCCATGAGAAATTTTTCCGTGACATTGTACAGCAACGCTTTTTCGTCCAAATATCCGTTGCTTTGATAGCGGGTAATATCCGACAAAAACAACCCGTCTATATCCAAACTGTAGCTCAGCGGCTCCTGAGGAAGAAACACGCCTTGTTTGAAAAACAGGATGTGCAATTGCAAACTGTGGATATTTTTCAGTTCCGTTTCCCGTATATCCGCCAGATGGATCAGGCTGTCGCTTTCAAGCATCCCCGCCTGTATGCCGTGAAAAACACCCTCTTTAAGCATGGTTGCCACATACATCACGTGGTAGCTGCAGTCATTGATGAGATGTACATGATAGGCGGTATCTTCCGTTTTTCTGCGGTCTGCTGTCCATGCCAACAGAATGTTTACCGAGGCATTATGATTCTCTCCGTCGCCGGACAGGTCAACATATCCCACCGATACAGGCGTTTCATCCGGCACAGACTCCGTTGCGGCAACAAACGGATGGGATGCCGCCCGTTCTTCCGTTTTCAACAATTGCGACGCCTGCACCGGAATTTCAAATCCGTCGTTGTTACGCACGTATATGACGTTGCGCTCCACCCGCGTGACAACGCCGCCCCCCACATCATCCAGGAATTTTACTTTATCACCTTTCAAAAACATAAGCATATTTTTACATGCAAAGATAGCATAAAATTCTCAATTACACACAAACGCATAAAAATTGTCGGCATCATCAAGGGTAATCGGAGTATCAAAAAAACATCTAAACCCGATTTTTCGTATATTTGAAGAAT
>JAISWR010000087.1 GCA_031270985.1 Bacteroidales bacterium
CGGACGTCCTGCAGGAAGTTGCTTATCGCCGCCGTTTCTTCGTTGTACGGTTTGTCGGCGACGTTGCCGTAATGGTCTGTGAGCGTTACCAATCGTTCGGCTGCTGCCCGTTTTATGGGGTCGTAATGCCGGACAGCGGTATGCACTGTTTCGCTGATAGCCCGCCATGCGTTATCGCGCAAAGCGTCGTTTTCGACCATCAAAGCCGTGAAGCCGCTTTTGTGGGTTATTTCCAGAGCTTCGTCCGCTTGCATATAAAAATTCATGAAGACAAAAAATAATACCTCAATGTCCAACACTTCCGGAGTCGTTGCCTCAACGAAAGTCTTAAATTCGGTGAAGAAATTAAACCACCCTTCATTCCGCATCCTGTCTAATTTTACTCTTTTAATTTTCATTACTGCCGATTTTATATATGAATATTCTTTTTAATTCTTAATTCTTAATTCTTAATTCTTAATTTTTAATTTTTAATTTTTAATTCGTAATTCGTAATTCCCCTGTATGTCGTACAAAAGCGCCAACCGACCTCGGTTGAGGGTTTCGTATGTCGTACAAAAGTTCCAACCGACCTCGGTTGAGGGTTTCCCCCGATGGGGTACGGGTGAAAGGTGAAAACGGCGAGGCATCCGGATGGCTTTGTTCCCCGCAATGACGAGGGGAAAGACCTTGCCCGAACGGGAGGACGCCCAAAAGCCGGACATACCCAAAACAAGTGGCGGGATGATTTTTTTCGGAAATTCTTTTATATCGCGCGCGCATACGTATTCTTTCAAACGGCATGTAAGACGTGGAGTATGTAAAAAATCGCTCATATCCAAATATGGAGACGATATTTTTGCGATTGCCGCAAAATCCGATATTCCCTGTACGTTGCGCATTGAATGGTTACTTAATAATTGTTTTGGATATTTGATGCAAATATATTGTATTTTGTTATAACGACAATGACAAAAAGATTTTTTGATCTTTTTTGTATTATCCTGAGGATTCATCAGAAAATAAGCGTATCCGGTTGCTTCGTTATTGCCCATGAGGTTTCGCCACTTTTAAGTCCCTCCCATTGGGTTGATTTTTTGTTCTGTAATGTATGGCGTGCAAACTTTTTTTTTGCTGTTTTTTCATGTTATTCCGAAAATAATTACTTTTGGCGTTCTGAAATCATGCGATAATGAAAGAACACAAACGATACATGGTGACATCGGCGTTGCCCTACGCCAATGGTCCGGTACACATCGGGCATCTTGCAGGGGTTTACGTGCCGGCGGATATTTATGTGCGTTATCTGCGTTTGCGCGGCAGGGAGGTGGTGTTTGTGGGCGGCAGCGACGAACACGGCGTGCCCATCACCATCAAGGCGCGGAATGAGGGTGTGTCGCCGAAGGAGATTGTTGACCACTATCATTCGCTCATCAAGGAATCGTTTGAGCGTTTCGGCATCTCGTTCGACATCTATTCTCGCACCACCTCTGCCATTCACCACCGGACGGCGTCGGAGTTTTTCCGTACGCTGTATGACAAAGGCTGTTTTGTGGAGAAAGAAAGCGATCAATACTACGACGAGGAAGCGCGGCAGTTTCTGGCAGACCGCTACATTAGGGGCACATGCCCGCACTGCGGCAACGAACAGGCATATGGCGACCAGTGTGAACAGTGCGGCACCTCGCTCAACGCCACCGACCTGATCAACCCGCGTTCCGTTCTGAGCGACTCCGTACCCGTGATGCGCACCACCAAACACTGGTATCTGCCGCTGGAAAACTACGAATCCTTCCTGAAAAAGTGGATACTCGACGACCACAGGGAATGGAAAACCAACGTGTACGGGCAATGCAAATCATGGCTTGACTTGGGGTTGCAGTCGCGAGCCGTCACCCGCGACCTCGACTGGGGCATCCCCGTCCCTGTGGAAGGTGCAAAAGGAAAGGTGCTCTATGTGTGGTTCGACGCCCCGATAGGCTACATCTCCAATACGCGCGAACTGCTACCCGACACCTGGCAGGACTACTGGAAATCGGACGACAGTTGTCTGGTACACTTCATCGGCAAGGACAACATCGTGTTCCACTGCATCATCTTTCCCGCCATGCTCAAGGCGGAGGGGTCGTACATTCTGCCGCACAACGTGCCTGCTAACGAATTTCTGAACCTCGAAAACGACAAAATATCTACCTCGAACAATTGGGCGGTGTGGCTGCACGAATATCTGGACGACTTTCCGGGCCATGAAGACACGCTACGCTACGTCCTGACCGCTAATGCACCCGAAACGAAGGACAACAACTTCACGTGGAAAGACTTTCAGGACAGGAACAACAACGAATTGGTAGCCATCTACGGCAACTTCGTGAACCGCGCCATGATACTGACCCATAAATATTTCGGGGGGACAGTACCCGAAGGCGGAGAACCGACGGATCTCGACAGATCCACCCTGTCCGAAATCGGCGCGATACGGAAGAAAGTTGAAAACGCCATCGAAAATTACCGTTTCCGCGAAGCCTTGAAAGAGGCGATGAGCCTCGCCCGCCTCGGCAACAAATATCTGGCGGACGCCGAACCGTGGAAAATTATTGAGACCGACAGGGATCGCGTGTGCACCGTCCTGAACACTGCGCTGCAACTTGCTGCCAACATGTCGTTGCTTTTTGAACCCTTCCTGCCGTTCAGTTCCGCGACACTCAAAAACATGCTCCGCCTGCCCGCCATCGCGTGGGAACGCATCGGCAGCGGCGACCTGCTGCCCGCAGGACACCAACTGGACAAAGCCACACTGCTGTTTGAAAAAGTGGACGACAACGCCATCGAAAAGCAGTTGCAACGCCTCGCCGCTGCCAAGTCGGCCAAAGCAGCCCAAAAACGGCAGACATATCAGGCAGCGCCAGCCAAGGACGAGGTTTCGTTCGACGCATTCTCGGCGATGGACATCCGCGCCTGCACCATTCTGGAAGCGGAAAAAGTGCCCAAAACCGACAAACTGATGAAACTGCTGGTGGACACCGGTATCGACAAGCGTACCGTCGTGTCGGGCATAGCACAGCATTTCACCCCCGAAGAACTACTCGGCAAACAGGTGAGCGTGCTGGTGAACCTTGCCCCCCGCCCGATGAAAGGCATCGTGTCGCAAGGCATGTTGCTGCTGGCGGAAGACGCCGACGGAAAACTTGTGTTCGTTGTCCCGGAACACACGGTAACCAACGGCGCAACAATAAAATGAATGGTGGATTTCTTACGGTAGCAAAAGCGGGAAATTCAACGGTCGACAGTGCGGTCGAATATTTCATGGCGGTCCAACTCCTGCCAGTATTTGATCGCCAGCAAGCGGATGTATTCCCAGTATGCTTCGGTGAGGTCGCCGTGCAAACGGATTCCTTCCGTCACGTCTTGACGTATTTGTTGGACATATTCGGGTTTCAGCTTCATGCGAATGGTTTTGTTTTTAAAGGTAAAAACGGCTTCCGGACGAATATCCTGTTCGTTTGACACGCGGATCAACCCGTGTCCGATGGTAGCGCCCGTACTCACCTGTAAACCGTCGTTCAGGCAACTGACGGGCGGTCGTGCTCCCGCATAACTCACCACCGCAATGTCGTCCACGCCGATATTGAAATATTCGCGGGCGCGTATGCCCATTTTCACGCCAATGACGGCGTAAATTCCCAGATGTCCGTGCAATTCGTTGGCAAGCACTCCTGCCCGCCATTCGCTGTGTCCGTAGCGTTCAATTAAGTTTTTTGCCACCGGAGCGACATCGGCAGCATACAGTCCGGGGTCTTCGGGGAACATGGCAAATACTCGGCTCTCACTGTCGGGTTTTCCGGCAAGCGTCTCGACAAGCGTTTGCCGGATTTGTTCGATTGCATGAGCGTCTGCCGGTGAATGGACGGTGATGTTTTCCCTCGTCCGAACACTGTGGAACAATTCGGGCGCAAAAAGATATGCCACCGTCAGATCGTCCCACGCCTTCATGTGTCCGGACGCCACTACCGATTGCAGCGCATCCCCGCTATGGGTATCGACAATGTGTTGTGCATACGCCCCGCCCGCGGCGGCAATCGATCTCAGGTAGTCCTCGTTGATCGTGATGAGGTCGTTTCCCGACACCATGTCAATATGGACGCCGGCGGCAAGCGTTTTGTCTGCCGATGCGCGGTCTGCATCGTAGTTGGCGCCTTTCAGCGGATGATCGGAACTGTTGTACCAAATCACCCTGTCGATACGTTCTTTCAACTGCGGACGGGCAACCAATACGTCGCTCAGGTTGGTAAGCGCGCCCAGACAGATCAGGATTATCTTTTCTTCCTCATTTTCCATGGCGCTTATTATCACCTCTACGGCTGTTTGTTCAGGAGCGGTGATGCGGGCGGTATCGCCCCAGAGCATTTTTTCCGATTGCCGCCTCCATGCCGGAGGGCTGATGTTCAGCATACGCCCTGCACCCACGGGAATGCCCTCGTGGTGAAAATGGCGCAGCAACGCCGTGACTTTTAGCGCGGCGACGTCAGGCGTGAGAGCGCCTTCGGAAGTGGTCACGGACAACACTTCTACTTCGCGGTTGCCCAGCAACATGCAGATGGCGCGAAAATCGTCCGCTGCACCGTCGGTGTCGATCAACACGTGGAAACGCGCTTTCCCCGAATGAGCTGCCGCACAGAAACACCCTATCAAAAAGATAAAACAAAAAAACCGTCGCATAAAATGATATTTACGGGACAAAAGTAATTATTTCAACGAAATATTAACGCCTCCAAAAACAGTAATTCCGGGCATGGGAAACCCATCCCTGATCTGATATTCCCTATCGGTAAGATTTTCGCCTTTTGCAAACACATTCAACCATTTCAGCGGACGATATGTCGCTTTGGCGTCCAACAAACCGTAGGTTTCGGTGCGATCGGGAACTGCCGAATTGGAATATAAGTTGCCCACATGCTGATAATTGGCACTGAATGTCCATTTGTTCAGCTGGTAACTTGCCGCAAAATAGAATTGCTGTTCGGGCGCATACACAACCGGCGTATCCATGTGCAGATAGGCATAATTTCCCTGTACGTTCAGATTTTTCAGCGCCTTCCATTTTACGGACAATTCAACGCCCGAATTTTTGAAATAGCCGCTATTTTTGTTTTGAGGCGGATATCCCGATGACCAGTCCGTTACGATCAGGTTGCTTCCGTCGGCGATGAATCCGGTCAATTCGAATGAAAAACGTCCATTCCATAACTCCTGCCCTATGGAAAGTTCATAATTGATCATTTTTTCGGGTTTCAGATCGGGGTTGGCGCCTGCCCATCCGGCTTTGTAGAACAGTTCGCGAATATTGGGGCTGCGAAATCCTTTGGAAACGGACGCCTTCACCACCGTGTATTTCAACGGGCGGTAAGCAAGTCCCGCTTGCGGAATCCATTCGGGTCCGAACTGTTCGTTGTTGTCAAAACGTACGCCGACATTCAGCGTCAGTTGCTTGAAAAGAGTTTGCTGCACAACGATGTAGCCCGCCATTTCATACAGCGAAGTGTCCGCATTGACATTGTCGGGAGTGACACCGTCTTTGTAGTCATCCCATGCGCGCCCGCCGAAATTTTTGAAATCAATGCCTGCGGTAATCGTATTGCCTGTAAAAGGTCGAAAGATTTGATACCATGTGAAACCATAATTGTGGTCGTTGGAACGGAAATAAAATCCGCTCGGATTGCTCCCCTCCTCATATCCGTCATCAATTTTGTGATTGCCAAAGTTATAGAAGAAGTTGAAAGCGCCGTTGGTGCTGTTGAAATTGTTTTCCAGCGTCACGGAAGCCACGCCTCTGAGTATGTCGGCGACATTGTCGAACATCGGCGTTGCGGTAGATCCGGGATTTTTTGTTTCGTAGGATGCAATGCTGAGGTCGCCCCATGCCCGGATGTGGTCGGAAAATTGATAGCCGAATTTTGCATAGCCGTTGGTGATGTTGAACCTGCCGCTTTTGCGGTCGCCATCAACGGGATTGGTACGGTTTCCGTCAGTACGGTCATGATTGACGGACAACAATCCGCTGAATTTGCCTTTTTTCCAACCCGCGCCGACCTGATACTTGTGTGTGTTGTACGATCCGTACATGATACGTCCGTTAACGTTCCATCCTTCTGCTTCCTGTTTGCGCGTGATGACGTTGATCACGCCGCCCATCGCGTTGGAACCGTAAAGCAGGGAAGCCGGTCCGCGGATGACCTCTACCTTTTCCGCATCCGAAGCGACAAAAGCATCCGGCAAGTGATGCCCCATAATACCCATATAATGCGGATGTCCGTCAATCAATAGCAACAGCTCGGTTCCTCCACCGACGCCACGCAACGAAATACTACCTGCGCCGGAACTGCCAACACCAAACCCCATGATGCTACGCTCCGTCACAAACATGCCCGGTACTCGTCCGGACAATACCGGCAACAATGCCGATTCGCTACTTTCCTCTATTTCTTCACGGTTCACCACCGAAACAGTCATCGGCACGTTGTTGCGACGCGCCTGAGTGCGAGTTGCCGTGATCACCACCTCATCTATGCTCCGTGAAACGGAATCTTCCTGAGCCGACAGATTGACCGCTGTTGCCAACAAAAACACAAAAATGAAAAATTGCTTTGCCATGATATTTGCTGTTCGCGGGGACTCTAAAAACTATTTTGTCTATTTTGATTTTTATAGAGAGCCGTCCCCATTAAAACTCTCGTTAAAAATCGTGACAAAAATAACACAAAAGATAACACGATTGACATTTTTCAATATTTTTCTTTGAAAAAAATATATAGCTTTCTGTATATTAGCGATATAGTTTTTAAAAATTTTTTAAAAAATCGTTTTTTTGAGGAAGAAGAATAATGTTTGGCCAATCAAAACAGGAGGATGCTAAAAACAGAAAAAAGTGATACTAAAATTTTGTAAATCAAATAAATATTAGTTATTTTGCGTGCAACTGTAAGATACAGTAGTATATGAAAAGTTTTAAACGACATAAAGATGATGGATTTTGGGATCAAGATATCCGTTGGAGCAAAATTAGCAAATTGGGAGATCCGTTGGACACATAAGTGTGTCTAAATGAGAACAAATCAAAATAATAAATAATTGATTATGAATATATTATATAAAACACAGAAAATGAATGAAATAAAGTTCGCAAATGAGCTCAACAAAAAATTCAAAAAAATGAGTTCAAAAAGAAATGAGAAAAAATAGCGGGTTTTTAGAAGTTCCCTCGCGCTATTCCACTCTCACTGTGGCGGTTTTTGCTTTTGAGGGGTCGTCAGCCGGTGTGGCGGTGATGCCTGTTTCTCCTTTTCCGATCGCTGTCACCAAACCGTCCCGATCCACCTTTGCCACCCGTTCGTTGGAACTCGTCCAGGTAATGTGTCGGTTGGTTGTTTCGGCAGGCACTATAGTGATGTTCAGCCGAAGCGTGCCGCCTACTTTCAGGCTTGCCCACGACGGTTCTATCAGGATGTGGGACAAGCCGACGGGTTCTTTGGTTACCTCCACCGGACATACCGCCCCAACACCTATATCGTCGGATATTGCTCTGATAGCGGTTTTGCCTGTTTTTACAGCGGTAAATCTTCCGATATTGTCAATAGTGGCTACGGAGGGGTCGTCGCTGGACCATGTTACCGTCCGGACCTTGGCGGTTGCAGGTGATACGGTTGCCGTAAATTGCAGGGTACTACCCACATACACGGGCAATAACGCCGGAGGGTCAATTGTTACGGACTGTATGCGGACTACATCCGAAGCCGTTGTATTGATACGGATCAACACCGGCGTTCCGGTAAGCAGCACGGCGTTGCCGTCAACTGTAGTTTCCGTTCCGTCCCATGTGGTGACTGCCATGCGGGCGACATTCATTTCCGGCGGAAACGAATAATGCGC
>JAISWR010000119.1 GCA_031270985.1 Bacteroidales bacterium
GGGCTTTTTCCGCGCTGGGTGCTTGGCGTGAT
The DNA here is from genome assembly GCA_031270985.1 of Bacteroidales bacterium. Taxonomy (GTDB): domain Bacteria; phylum Bacteroidota; class Bacteroidia; order Bacteroidales; family UBA4181; genus JAIRLS01. The sequence goes on from JAISWR010000119.1 coordinate 33, forward strand.
GCTCGGTTATCTGCTGGTATGGAGCAAGTCTATCTGGTTGCCTGTTTTCGCTCATTTTGTTTATAATGCCATGGGGGTTATCGTAACATATCTGGCACATAAGGGACAGGTGCCTGAGGAACTGCCCGAATTTGGTTCCCACGTGGAAACGATTCCGATCACCATTGTCCTGACCGTATTATGCCTACTGTTGCTATGGAAAATAAAACGGGAAGCGCAATTTTCAACCGAGGTATAGACGCCCTTCGCGTGTAACCGACAGGTGGTTTGATATTTCAATTCAATTACTGTCCTATTAAAACCTTTCAGAGTTCTTTGAAATATTTGAAATTTAGTCAGTTATAATCGTTTTTCGATTAAACGGATTTCAATTCTTATCTTTCCTCTGCTACACGACCCACACCATATTCTACCAGCGTAGCACGCAGACTGTCAAGATCAGGGGTGAGCGTGCCATAACGCTTTTCTAAAATTTTTTTGCCCTGTTCGTCCAATATACACGCAAATACGCTATCTTTCCTCTGTAAAAAAACTTTTTTTCATTTCTTGCGCTTGGAAAACCCAAGTTTTTCATGTAATTTTGTGCACGTCAAGGCCACATACTTTTTCCATAAAATTTACCGGAATAATAGAGTCAAACACTCTGTTTAAAAAACAAAGGTAATAATTGTACTTCGAGTACGGTATGGTAAGCCGAGAATGTCGCTGTGGCCTTGATTTTTATCTCACGCGCTTGGAAAACACGAGTTTTTCATCTAATTTTGCCTGATAATTTCACAATCCGAAAAGCAAAAAAGATGGCAAATTCAATTAAAAAATTAGCTGGGCAAACAGCCATTTACGGGTTATGCAGCATGATACCCCGTTTTTTGAATTACCTGCTGGTGCCTTTGCACACCAAAGTGTTTGATGCGCCCCAATATGGCGTCAATACGGAATGGTACGCCTATGTCACCTTTATGGTGATATTGCTTACCTACGGTTTGGAAACCGGATTTTTTCGCTTTTCGCAGCACACCGACAAGGACAAAGTGTATGGGACGGCATTTGTGAGTATTCTGGCAACATCCGTTTTGTTCATCGGTGGTGTCACGCTGTTTTCGCGCCCTCTGTCCGAATGGATGCATTATGCCGGACATCGCGAATATTTGTTGTGGTTCGGCTGGATACTCGGACTGGATGCTTTGAGTGCTATCCCGTTTGCACGTTTCCGGCTGGATAACAGTCCTTTGCGCTTCGCCTTTTACAAAATGACCAGCGTGAGCATCAACATTTTTTTCAACCTGTTTTTCCTCTGGTTCTGTCCCCGCTTTGCGGATCACGCCTGGGTACAGGCGGTGTATCGTCCCGAAACGGGCGTAGGCTACATTTTTCTCTCTAACCTCATCGCTTCGGCAATAACTATTCTCCTGCTGCTGCCCGAAATATTCCGGCGCAAAATCATCTTCGACTTCGGATTGTGGAAACGGCTCATCGCTTATTCGCTGCCGCTGATGGCTGCGGGACTTGCCGGTAACGTCAACGAAGCCATTGACCGCGTACTGTTGAAATACCGTCTGCCGGAAAGCGCACAGCCGATGGAACAACTCGGCATATACGGAGCAAACGTAAAGATCGCCATCCTGATGACACTGTTCATCCAGATGTTCCGCTATGCCGCCGAACCGTTCTTTTTCAACAATGCGAAAGCGCAGAATTCACGCCGTACCATAGCTGACGTAATGACATACTTCGTGCTCTTTTGCCTGTTGATATTTCTATGCGTCACGTTTTATCTGGACATCATCAAATATTTCCTGCGCAACGAGGTGTATTGGGAAGGGTTGGGAATTGTACCCGTGATGTTGCTTGCCAACATGTGCTTGGGAATTTACTACAACCTGTCTATATGGTTTAAACTCAGCGGACAGACATGGTACGGGTTACTTATCGCCTCAACGGGAGCGGCGGTGAGCATTGCCGGCAACTGGTTGTTGATACCGCTGTGGGGCTACCACGCTTCGGCATGGATGCACCTCGTTTGCTACGTTGTGATGATAGCCATTACATGGCGGCTTGGCGCAAAGTATTATCCCATCCCTTACAACCTGAAAAAAATCTTCTGCTACACGGCAATTGCATTATGCCTCTACGGGCTGGCTTCCATCATTTCCATCAAAAATATCCCGCTGAACATTGTCAAAAATACAGTATTTTTTGCTATGTTTGCATTTTTAATTGAGCGAAAGGAAAAATTTTTGAAGCAAATTTTAAGAAAATGAATACCGAATTTCCAGACCTCCCTCATGCCGTGTGGAGAAGCCTGTCCTTACTGCGTCACCTTAATCCCGACGAACTCGCTTATCTGGACGAAGTAGCCGAAACGCGCACCTATGCGAAAAATGAAATCATTTTTACGCAAAGCAAACGCATATCGGGCTGTTATATCGTACTTTCCGGAATTGTCAAACAGTTCAAAACAGGCGGAGAAGGTAAGGAATACATCTTCCGTCTGGCAAAAGCGTATGAAATACTCGGTTTCCGGTCGGTGCTCAGCGAGGAACCCGCATGCAGCACATCCACTGCAATAGAAGACTGTACGGTGTGCTACATCCCGAAAGACTGTATGCATCGCCTGGTGAAAACCAACGGGGATTTTGCGCTGGACTTACTGCAAATCGCCTGCCGTGAACTGGAAGAATCCCACTCTCTGATTACCAATATTGCACAAAAATCCGTAAAAGAACGACTTGCAGAACTACTGCTGATGCTGAAAAACAAATTCGGCGTCAACGAGCAGCAACAACTGAACATCGTACTTTCGCGTGAAGAAGTGGCAAATGTGGTAGGTACGGCAACCGAATCGATTATCCGCCTGCTTTCCGAGTTTAGAAACGACCGCTATATTGATACCGGCGGAAAAAAAATAGCCATCCTCAACGAAAAAGCATTGGAAAAAATCGCTTTTTTAAAAGGATGACATGTCCGAAACCATAATTCAACATAAAAACGATTAAGTGATGCATGCAAGACTATTGTTGGGCGACGAGGTGATCGCACAGGCTGCCGTTGATGCGGGATTGTCCGGAATATATGCCTACCCGGGCACTCCGTCCACCGAGATCATGGAATATGTGCAACATTCGGCAGAGGCGAAAGAGCGGCAAATCCATTGCCGGTGGTCTGCCAATGAAAAAACAGCGATGGAAGCGGCTTTAGGCATGTCGTATTGCGGTAAACGGGCGATGGCCTGTATGAAACATGTAGGGCTGAACGTGGCGGCCGACGCTTTTATTAACTCGGCGGTTACAGGCGTGGGCGGCGGCTTGCTGGTGGTGTCTGCCGACGACCCATCCATGCACTCGTCGCAGAACGAACAGGACTCTCGCTACTACGGTAATTTCGCCCTTATTCCCGTGCTCGAACCCTCCAACCAGCAAGAGGCATACGACATGACCTCCTACGGCTTCGAACTGTCCGAAAAAACAGGCATTCCCGTATTGATGCGCATCACTACCCGCATGGCTCACTCACGGGCGAGCGTCACACTTCGGGAAAAAAGACCGCAAAACAAGCTTTCGCTGCCGCACGACCCGCGACAATATGTCCTGCTGCCGGTGTTTGCCCGCCAGCGTTATAAAAAACTGCTGGCAACGCAAACGGATTTGGAACGGGAATCCGTTACGTCGGGATACAACCGTTTTTTCGACGGAACGGATACTTCGTTGGGGATTATCGCCTGCGGCATCGCTTACAACTATCTGACAGAAAACTTCGCGGATGCCTGTCCCCATCCTGTTGTCAAACTGTCGCAATATCCCGTTCCAAAGCAACTTGTCGCGCAATTGACCGCCAAATGTAAAAAAATACTCGTGCTGGAAGACGGTTATCCGCTGGTGGAAGGTCAGCTGAAAGGGTTGGCGGCACATCCCGGATTTACAGTATGCGGGCGTTTGGACGGCACGTTGCCCCGCGACGGAGAACTGACGCCCGACATTGTTGCCCGTGCCCTTGCATTGCCCGTCACTGCGCCCGTCCACGATGTTCCGAAAATAGTTGCCGCCCGTCCTCCCGCATTTTGTAAGGGTTGTGGACATACCGACCTGTTCCTTGCCCTGAACGATGTCATGAAAGACTATCCCAAAGGTTACGTTTTTTCCGACATAGGTTGTTACACGTTGGGCGCTTTGCCGCCACACCTTGCCATCAATTCGTGCGTGGACATGGGCGCATCCATCACTATGGCAAAAGGCGCTGCCGACGCCGGATTATCTCCGTCCGTAGCGGTAATTGGCGACTCCACTTTCGTCCATTCGGGTATGACGGGACTGCTGGACATCATTATCGAAAATGCTCCCGTCACGGTGATTATTTCCGACAATCTGACCACAGGTATGACAGGCGGACAACCGTCATCCGCTTATGGGAAAATTGAGCAGATATGCCTCGGGTTGGGATTGTCCGAAGAACGACTGAAAGTATTGACGCCGCTGAAAAAATACCACAATGAGAATGTATCGGCACTGCGGGAAGCCATTCACAGCAAAGGAACGTCTGTTGTCGTCTTTCGCCGCGAATGTGTACAAACCGCAGCACGCCGCGCAAAAACAAAACAACCGTAACGACAAACAAATAATTCAATGAAGACAGATATTATATTGGCAGGAGTGGGCGGACAGGGTATTTTGTCCATTGCCGCCGTTATCGGTGCGGCTGCACTGAATAACCGTCTGTACATTAAACAGGCGGAGGTGCACGGCATGAGCCAGAGAGGCGGAGCGGTGTATTCCCACCTGCGCCTTTCGTCCCGTCCTGTGGCATCCGACCTGATACCGTTCGGAAAAGCCGGCGTCATCCTTTCGGTAGAACCGATGGAGGCATTGCGCTATCTCCCTTACCTGACGCCCGACGGATGGGTGGTTTCCAACACACAGCCGTTTGTGAACATAGATAATTATCCGGACGTGGCAACCGTTACAGCAGAACTTCAAGCACTGCCGCGGCGGGTATTGCTGGATGCCGATGCGCTGGCTGCTGGATGTGGTAATGCGAAAGCATCCAATATGGTGATGCTGGGTGCGGCCATCCCGTTTCTCGGCATCAGCTTGCAGGACATGAAAAATGCGGTGTACGCCGTTTTTGCTCACAAAAACATCGAAGTGGCGCAGGTGAACGCGAAAGCGCTGGAAGCAGGCTTTGAAAAAGCCGTACAGCAACAGTAATCTTTTGAATGACCACCACATCCACCATCATGATGATGGATACGACGATCAGCATGGCGTTCATCAGCAGGTAGGTGACGCCGGCAGAAAAGCCCGAAGCAAAATAGACCAGCGCGGCAACGACACTCATCCGCCTCCCGTGACATTGCTCGACAATTTCTGACATTTTCTATAAATATCAAACAGTTTATATTATAAAAATATAAATTCTACAAAAATTGATTTGGACAAAAATGAGTATGTGTCTTCGACAGAACCCAATCCATCGTAATTGTTTTTGACAACGCCGGAAATTATTCAAGGCAGATCGGACAAATCGGCAGAGTACTGGAGGAATATACCGTAGCTACCGATTAAAATATTGAACCGACAAATAAGCAAAAAAATGAAAAATGCAAGATGCAAGATGTTGTAAAAAATACCTATCTTTGTTGCAAAACTTTTATACGGAATGATGAATACGTCGCTTCTTATTCAAAACGACCCTTGGTTGAAGCCTTTCAGCAAGTACATTGCTGAAAGGAAACCCCGTGCAGACCACAAAGAATACGAGTTGACGGGCGGTGCGTCGCTGTCCGAATTTGCCACAGGCTACCTCTATTTTGGGTTGCACCGTACCGCCAACGGATGGGTGTTTCGCGAATGGGCGCCCAATGCTACTAACGTTTACTTGATTGGTGATTTTTCCAATTGGCAGATTGTATCTGAGTATGCGTTGCATCAGAAAGCAAATGGGGTGTGGGAGATAGAACTGCCCGAAGAAAAACTGTGGCACGGCGCATTATATCGCCTGCTGATTCGTTGGCGCGGCGGGGAGGGCGAAAGAATCCCCTCGTATGCCAACCGTTGCGTGCAGGACAAAAAAAGCAAAGTGTTCAGCGCACAAGTATGGAATCCCAAACAACCTTACGTGTGGCAATCGCCCGTTCCCGACCTGAACAACGCCGTTCCGCTGATTTACGAAAGCCATGTAGGTATGGCGACTGAGGAACTCCGCGTAGGTACGTTTGCCGAATATCGCGACCAGATCATCCCTTACATTCAGCAGTCGGGTTACAACACCGTTCAGTTGATGGCAATTCAGGAACATCCCTACTATGGATCGTTTGGTTATCACGTGTCCAATTTTTTCGCCGTCTCCTCCCGTTTCGGCACACCCGACGACTTCAAATCGCTGGTGGATTCCGCGCACGGACTCGGGTTGCATGTCATCATGGATTTAGTGCATTCCCACTCGGTGAAAAACACCCTCGAAGGGCTAAACCTCTTTGATGGAACTCCTTCACTCTATTTCTACGGCGACAACCGCCGCGAGCATCCCGCATGGGATTCGCTGTGTTTCGATTACGGCAAAAACGAAGTGCTGCACTTCCTGTTGTCCAACTGTAAATATTGGCTGGAGGAATACAAAATAGACGGATTCCGCTTCGACGGCGTTACCAGTATGTTGTATCACCATCACGGATTGTCGAAAGATTTTACCGAATACTCCATGTATTTCGACGGATCTGAAAACACCGACGCTACTTCATATATTATGTTGGCAAACAAGCTGATACACGAAGTAAAGCCTACCGCCGTAACCATTGCCGAAGAAATGAGCGGAATGCCCGGCGTCGCCACACCCATTGACTGCGGAGGTATCGGTTTCGACTACCGGTTGGCTATGGGAACACCCGACTATTGGATAAAACTCATCAAAGACAAAAGCGATAACGAGTGGAACGTAGGGGAAATGTACTACGAATTGACCCGTAAACGTAGCGATGAAAAAACCATAGGGTACGCCGAATCGCACGACCAGGCGCTGGTGGGCGACAAAACTATCTTTTTCAGGCTTGTGGACATGGAGATATACAACCACATGGCGATTTCCGATAAAAGCGTGGTGATAGACCGAGGAATGGCATTACACAAAATGATTCGTCTTGCAACCATTGCCACTGCCGGCAACGGTTATTTATGTTTCATGGGCAACGAGTTCGGACATCCCGAATGGATTGATTTCCCGCGCGAAGGCAACAATTGGTCGTACCGGTACGCCCGCAGACAATGGGGACTGATACGGGACGCACACCTGAAATTCCATTTTCTGGCAGCTTTCGACAAGGAAATGTTGTCATTGACGGGCAACAGCAATTTTTTCAGTCACCCGCCCGAACTGTTGCTGGACGACCATAAGCAGCACATCCTCGCTTTCCGCCGTAACGAGTTGGTGTTTGTATTCAATTTCCATCCCGACCGTTCCTGTACCGACTACGGCATCCCCACAGGACACGGAAAATTTCGCATCGTACTCAACACTGATTCAGGCCGTTTCGACGGTTTCAACCGCATTGACGAATCCATGGACTACTTTACCTCCAGCATCATTGCCGACCGCCCGATGGAAAACACTTATCTTAAAGTGTATATCCCTGCCCGTTGCGCATTGGTATTCAAGAAAATGCCCGCCAAAAGCATCTATGAGATATAAGAAAACGGACACATAACGTGTGAGTTTACAAAAGTAACATTTTGGGCAATACCCCCACATGATACAGTTGTAATCACAACAAATAGGATGGAATTTACAAGAAGAAACCACAGATAGGTTACATTTGTAATTTATCGCAATTACCCCATCACTTGTATTTTATTCATATTGATATGTATCATATAACCAGATACTTATAACGGATTACTTAATGTATTACTTTAAGTGAATTATTCCCCACCCAACCAATTTTCCAATTAATGCCGCAACTGTGTTTTTAAATCATTATTGATATATTGAATATGAGATAGTTAATAATCTTTATATAAAGCGATACTTCAATGATAATGTCATCATAATGTTGGTTTTCTCCAATTAAATGCGTCGTCTCAATGTCCTCAAATCCCATAAGGTTACATTTGTAACTACTCATAATGTTACATCAGTAATCTCATTTGCATTTGGAAATGTTACTTTTGTATATTACATTTGTAGCAAAAAAATATCCGTTATGAAAGACCGATTGAATAAAATTATGGTATCCGAAGGGCTTACCGCCACTATGCTGGCAGACGAAATGGGCATCCAGCGTTCGGGCATTTCGCATATTTTGTCGGGACGCAACTATCCGAGTTTTGATTTCCTGCAAAAATTGCTTGCGCGTTTTCCCCGTCTGAATGCCGAATGGATCATTTTGGGAATCGGCGATATGTATAAACCTGCTGCAGACAGGCATAACACCGGTACTCCGCTTGAAGATTTATTTACGCTGCCCGAAACGAAACAAACAATCCCTTCTCCCGTTTTATCACAGGCAACAACCGCCAAAAACACGCCGGAAGCATCTCCTGTAGAAAATGAAAACCCGTATCCTCAGGACATGTTACCGCCTGTAAAAACGCGATCCAAGACGGTTGAAAAGATTGTGGTGATGTATATCGACAAAAGTTTTTCCGTATATCTTCCGGAATAACTTAAATGTCATTAGTGATTATATAAATAGAACACAATGCCTCTCTCCTACCCTTTCATCGCTCTGTGATGGTTTACAGCGGTTTAAGTGCTGTTTGACACTACTCGTTTTATTTTCAGCAATACATTAAACGTTATGAGGAAATCCGCAATTGAATCCGATTCGGCGCGGGCGTCACCGACGCATCAACCATTGGGCAAATTTCTGGAAAGCCCTTGCTCTGTGGCTAATTTGGTTTTTCACGGGTAACGGCATTTGTGCGAAAGTAATAGCGTAGCCGTCAGGCATAAAAACGGGGTCGTAACCGAACCCTTTATTCCCGCGTGGCGTTTCGACAATCAAACCGTTGACGATTCCTTCAAACAAAAATTCGCTGCCGGCATCGTCAATGCAGGCAATGACCGTACGGAAACGGGCTTTGCGATTATCCGCGCCCGACAGTTCGTGCAGCAGTTTTGCCATGTTTGCCTCCGATATTTCTTCAGGGGTGCCCTGTATGCCGGAATAACGTGCGGAATATACGCCCGGCGCTCCGCCAAGCGCTTCGGTTTCCAAGCCTGTGTCGTCGGCAAAACAAGACAGTTGATAACGTTCGCTGATGTAGCGAGCTTTCATCAGCGCATTTCCTTCCAGCGACGGCTCGGTTTCGGGGATATTGCCGGAAAACCCTATGTCCGACAGACTTCTCAACAAAACGCCTTCGGGCATCATCGCCTGCACTTCCAATAGTTTGTGCGGGTTAGCAGTGGCAAAAACCAATGTTTTATCCATATACATAAATATTTGATTTCGCAAAAATAGATAAAATAACATTGCGGATACGGAATGGCTCCACCCGATGATAGCAGAGAATTTTCTTTCCGATGAAGCCAAAGAAAAATTTGCACAGATCAAGGAAGACGATAATCCTGTAATTGCTCAATATGGATATAAATGATCGAGATTGCGTCATTCGTCCCAAGTGATTTTCAACTGTTTCGGCGGCAATGAGTTGAATGTTCTGCGATGGTAGGGCGTGAGTCCGTAGCGGGCAATGGCGTCTCTGTGTGCGGGTGAGGGATATCCTTTGTTTTTGTCCCACCGGTACTGAGGGTATTCTCCGGCAAGGGTTGCCATATAGTCGTCGCGACAGGTTTTTGCCAGCACCGATGCCGCCGCAATGGAATAGTACAGGGCGTCGCCCTTAACGATAGTCCGGTACGGAATATCTGCAAAAGGGATGAAATAGTTGCCGTCCACAATCAGAAATTCGGGTGTTTGCGACAACATTCCGATCGCCTTGTGCATGGCATACACGGAAGCCCTCAGGATGTTTACGCGGTCAATCTGTTCGTTACTGCAAGACGCTACCGCCCACGCTACTGCCTTTTGACGTATTTCATCTCTCAGGCAGTACCGTTGCACTGCCGTCAGTTGCTTTGAATCGGTCAGGGTGTCGTGGGTGAAATTGCGCGGGAGTATGACTGCTGCCGCAAACACGGGGCCTGCCAGACATCCGCGGCCAGCCTCGTCACAGCCTGCTTCAAGCAGTTTTTCCTGATAAAAGGCGTTCATTTGCAAATATTCTCCAATTCCTCGACACTCTTCGGGATGGGTTTGCCCAGTACGCGACAGCCTTCAGGGGTAATCAACAGGTCGTCCTCAATGCGGATACCGCCGAAATCGCGGTAGGCTGTGAGTGCGCCGTAATTGATGAACTGTTCGTATTTCCGATCGGCTTCCCACCGGTTCATCAGCGCGGGAATGAAATAGATGCCCGGTTCGTCGGTGACCACATAGCCTGCTTCCAGTTTCCGCCCGAAGCGTACGGATGACAGCCCGAATTGCGTACTGCGTCTGACCGTGTCATCATAGCCTACATAGTTTTCGCCCATTCCTTCCATGTCATGCACATCCAGTCCCATGGCATGTCCCAACCCGTGAGGGAAGAAGAGCGAGTGAGCGCCTTGCGCAACAGCATCATCCATGTCGCCCTTCATGAGTCCTGCCTGTTGCAATCCGCCGGCGATGACGCGGGCAACTGCAAGGTGAACATCGCGGTAGGCTACGTTCGGACGGCTCAATTCAATTGCTTTGAGGTTGGCATTCAGCACGGTTTGATAAATCAACCGTTGGCGTTCGTCAAATTTGCCGCCCACGGGAATGGTACGTGTGATGTCGCTCGCATAACCCATAGCGGTTTCCGATCCGGCGTCCGTAAGCAGCAATTGTCCGTTGCGGAGCGTATTGCCGTGATAATGGTTGTGCAGCGTCTGCCCGTTGACCGTCAAGATGACGGGGAAACTCACGGCGCCATCAGCTGCCGCAATGCCTTCAACAGCGCCTGCTAGCTCCTGTTCCGTCACCCCTGCACGAGCATGACGCATCACATGGGTATGCATCCGGTATGCGGTGTTCATTGACTGCTCAATTTGATCAATTTCCTGAGGCTCTTTTACTAAGCGCATCTTCACTACGGCACGTATCAATGCTTCCGACGCTTTTTCGCGCTGTTCGTCGGGATGAATCCCCAACAGGCGGAACAGTTGCAGTCGCGTTTCCCCGCGATAAGGCGGCAAATAATGGATGTTGCGTCCCTGTCGCATGAACCTGTCCACCATTTCAGCAAGAGCAGAGAGCGGAAAATAGTTATCGACGCCTGCCGCGTTTGCCCTATCTGCCATAGACGGTTGTTCGCCCATCCAAATGACGTCGTCTAAGGTGGACTCGTTGCCGAAAAGGTATGCAATGCCTTCGTCAAAATCCGCCAACGCTGCCATATCCGGCTCATTGATGCCGAAACAGTACAAAAACGAACTGTCCTGCCTGAAACGATACGCATTGGCAGGATAATTGTACGGCGTTTCCCCGTTTCCCATAAAAAGCGCCACCCCAGACGCCATTTCTTTGCCTAATGCTGCACGGCGTTTTTGATATGTTTGTGATGAGAACATAGTGATCATTATCCTAATATTCGGGTTACAAAATTAGATGAAAAACTTCAGTTTTCCAAGCGCGTGAAATAAAAATCAAGGCCACCCCTGTTGGGCTTACGACCGTACTCTTACGTACAACTGCTATCTTTGTAGCTTTAAATAAT
>JAISWR010000120.1 GCA_031270985.1 Bacteroidales bacterium
ATTATTTAAAGCTACAAAGATAGCAGTTGTACGTAAGAGTACGGTCGTAAGCCCAACAGGGGTGGCCTTGATTTTTATTTCACGCGCTTGGAAAACTGAAGTTTTTCATCTAATTTTGCAATTTATTTATATTGATTTGATTTTTTGCCAAAAGCATGAGGGTATTATTTATAACTCAAGAGATTACGCCATATCTTCCTGAAACGGAAATGTCGGTGATTTGCCGCAATTTGCCACAGGGGATTCAGGATATGGGACAAGAAATCCGGACATTTATGCCGCGATACGGGTGTATTAATGAGCGAAGAAATCAACTGCACGAAGTCATTCGCTTGTCGGGCATGAACCTGATCATCAGCGAAACAGACCATCCGTTGATCATCAAGGTAGCCTCCATACAATCAGCCCGAATGCAAGTTTATTTTATCGACAACGAGGAATATTTCAACAGAAAAGACGCCCTGTTTGAAGACGAAGGTGTTTTTTTTCCCGACAACGACGAACGGATCGTCTTTTTTGCACGCGGAGTGCTGGAAACCGTACGCAAGTTGCGTTGGGTGCCCAACATTGTGCATTGCCACGGCTGGTTCACAAGTTTGGTGCCGCTGTACGTAAAAAAAGCTTTCCGCGAAGACCCTTTGTTTTCCAAGTCAAAGGTTGTATATTCCATATACAGCGACGCATTTACGGGATTGTTTCCGGACAACTTCAAAAATAAAGCCATCATTGACGGCATTTCCAAAAAAGATGTCGCCGTGTTGAGTGAAAACGGCTACATAGCCGTCAATAAGCTGGCGATTAATCATTCCGACGGGTTTGTGCTGATCAATTCCATCCATCCGGAAGTGGAAGATTACATTAAAGCATCCAAAAAGCCTTGTATCCTACATAACGACGAAACGTACATTGCGGATTACGAGGCGTTTTACGAAGAACTCCTGCAATAAAACCGTTCCGGATTGTCATGACATATTTCAGTACCAACAGACAGACCCGTGACGTTCCGCTTAAAGACGTCATTGTTAAGGGATTGGCTCCGGACGGCGGGCTTTTCATGCCCGAATGCATCGAACCGTTTTCGCCGGATTTTTTCGACAGCATGTACGGTATGGGGCTTCAGGAAATAGCGTTCCGTGTAGCTTTACACTTTTTCGGAAAAGATATTCCCGCGTCGGACTTGGAAAAAATGACGTACGACACGCTCAATTTCCCGATACCACTGGTACATCTTCATGACCGCCTGTACGTACTCGAACTGTTCCACGGTCCGACAATGGCATTCAAGGACGTCGGCGCACGGTTCATGGCGCGGCTGCTCGGCTATCTCACCGAGCGCGAAGACCGTGAAGTGAATGTGCTGGTAGCTACGTCGGGCGACACGGGCAGCGCTGTGGCAAACGGCTTCTTCAAAGTGCCCGGCATACGGGTGTTTGTGCTGTACCCCAAAGGCTTGGTAAGCCCAATACAGGAAAAACAGTTCACCACGCTGGGCGAGAACATCACCGCCCTGGAGATAAACGGCACGTTCGACGATTGCCAGCGGATGGCGAAACAGGCTTTTGCCGACGAAGCGTTGAACGAGCGCCTGAAACTCACATCCGCCAATTCCATCAACTGGGCGCGCCTGTTGCCGCAATCATTTTACTATTTCTGGGGCGTCGCACAAATGGGCAAAAAAGCCGACCATATCGTGTGCGCCGTGCCGAGCGGTAATTTCGGAAACATCTGTTCGGGGTTGATTGCCAAACGGCTGGGATTGCCTATCCACCGTTTTATTGCCGCTACCAACATCAACGACATTGTGCCCGGTTACCTTGCAGACGGCAAATTTCAACCCCGTCCGTCCGTTGCCACCATTGCCAACGCTATGGATGTGGGCAATCCGAGCAACTTCGCACGCATCCTCGAACTGTACGACCGGTCGCACAAAGCCGTTTGCGCAGACGTGGACGGCTTTGTGTGCAGCGACGACGATATTCGCACCACCATCCGCGAAATCTTCAACCACCGGAAATACCTCCTGGATCCACACGGAGCAGTCGGATACAAAGCGTTGGACAATTATTTGGGAAAGCACCCCGACAATTGCGGTTTCTTCATCGAAACGGCACATCCCGCCAAATTCACGGAAGTGGTGGAAGCGGCAACAGGCACAAAAATACCGTTGCCGGAAAAGTTGGCACGATTTGCCGCAGGAACGAAACAAACAGAAGAGTTGCCCGCCACTTTCGACGCATTGAAAGAATTTTTGATGAACCGACACACATAACAATGATACTGAAAACGGAAAATCTGGTAAAAAAATACCGTAGCCGAACGGTAGTCAAAGGCGTATCTGTGGAAGTAACGCAGGGAGAAATTGTGGGGCTGCTCGGACCCAACGGAGCCGGAAAAACCACATCGTTTTACATGATCGTGGGACTGATCACACCCAACGAAGGGAAAATATTTCTGAACGACGCCGACATCACCAAAGAACCGGTGTACAGGCGGGCGCAAAAAGGCATCGGCTATCTGGCGCAGGAAGCCTCGGTATTCCGCAAACTGAGCGTGGAAGACAACCTCAAACTTGTGCTGGAAATGACCGATTTGCCCAAAGCCGAACAGCACGAAAGGGTAGAAACACTGTTGCAGGAGTTCGGGCTGAACAAAATACGCAAAAGTCTGGGTATACAATTGTCCGGAGGAGAGCGGCGTCGCACGGAAATAGCCCGCGCTCTGGCGATAAATCCTAAATTTATCCTGCTGGACGAGCCTTTTGCAGGCGTTGACCCCATCGCTGTGGAAGACATACAATTTATCGTCTCCAAATTAAAAAAGAAGAACATCGGTATCCTCATTACCGACCATAACGTGCACGAAACCCTTTCCATCACCGACCGCGCATACCTGCTGATTGAAGGAAAAATCTTCAAAGCCGGCACCGCACAGGAACTGGCGGATGACAAACAGGTGCGGAAACTGTATCTGGGAGAAAAATTTGCACTGCGTCGCTACGACGAATAATCATCCGGACAACATGCGCATCATATTCATGGGAACACCCGAATTTGCCGTACCTTCGCTGGAGGCGGCACTTGCTGTCGGCATAGAAGTGGCGGCTGTAGTGACCGCCCCCGACAAACCGTCGGGAAGAGGACAAAAGATACGGGAAACAGCCGTCAAACAATGCGCCGTGAAGCATTGCCTGCCGATATTACAGCCCGAAAAATTGAAAGACCCCAAATTCTTGCAGCAGTTGCAAAACCTTCATGCCGATTTGTTTGTAGTGGTGGCATTCCGCATGTTGCCCGAAGAGGTGTGGAACATGCCTCCGCTGGGCACCGTCAATTTACATGCCTCTCTACTGCCGCAATACAGAGGCGCTGCGCCTATCAACTGGGCGATCATCAACGGAGAAACCAAGACAGGCACTACCGTTTTCTTTATCGAAAAAGAAATAGATACGGGCAACGTCCTGTCGTACCGCGAACAGGCTATTCTGCCCGAAGACAATGCTGGAAGCCTGCACGACAGGCTCATGATTGACGGAGCACAACATTTGGCAGATACCCTCCTCACTGTTGCCGTCGGTAACTACACGCCCGTCCCGCAAAAGACGGAAGACACGCTGCACCCGGCGCCCAAAATATCCAAAGAAACCTGCGCCGTCAACTGGCAACAGGACGTAGTACGGATTCACTGTCTGGTACGGGGACTTTCGCCTTATCCGTGCGCATGGACAACGATAGTGTCCGCGAAAGGAGAAAAAACGATGCTGAAAATCCACGAAACGGAACTGCTGCACGAACCACACGCGGTTGTTGCCGGCACGCTCCGTTCAGACGGCAAAAAATACCTGCATATTGCGGCATCCGGCGGATGGATTGTCGTGAAAAAACTGCAACCGGAAGGGAAAAAACGGATGGACACTGTCGCTTTTCTTTGCGGGCTGCATGAAGACATCAGTACATTCAGGGCAATATAGACGAATATTTTCCTTGCCGATACAGCACAGGATTCAGGTCAGGGTCGTTGTACATTTTCATTTGCTTGTACACCTTCATGTATTTGCGTCCGTTTTCGATGTCGTCCAGCAGTGTGTCAATGGCTTCGGAGAGGTCTTTCTGCTGTTCGAGCAGTACGTTCAGTTTTTGCGTACACTGTCGGATGTGTTCCTCGCGTGCATCAATACGGGCTATCTCCCGTTGCATGTGGTATATTTTCAGTGCGAGGATGGATAAACGGTCTATTGCCCATGCCGGACTTTCGGTATTGATGGTGGCGGCAGGTCGAACGGTTACGTCTTTGTATCTGTCGAGGAAATAGACGTCAATCAGTTCCACCATGTCCGTGCGTTCCTGATTGGAACGGTCAATGCGCCGCTTAATGTTCAGCGCTTCCACAGGATCAATAGCAGGATTGCGGATGATGTCCTCCAGATGCCACTGAACGGTGTCGATCCAGTTTTTCAAGAACAGGCGGTATTCAATGCTCTTCGACGGATACGGGTTACGAATTTCCGCATCTACATGATCGTGGATATGGTACTCGCTGATGCTTTCATCAAAGATACGGCTGCATTGTCGGGTGAACAAGCTCATGTAAGATTGGTTTTAGGAATTTTTTATTCTGTGACAGGTGATTTTTCTCCAAAAGCGAGGTCGCCTGCGTCACCCAGTCCAGGTACAATATATGATTTAACGGTCAATTCGTCATCCAATGCGCCCAGCCAAACGGAAACGCCCTTTGCCGGGATCTTTTTCCGTAGATTGTTCAACCCTTCCTTGCTGGCAATAAGCGATACCAGATGCACGTGTTTGGGTGTTCCTTTCGACAGCAATGCCAAATATGCCAGCGACATGGATACACCCGAAGCAATCATGGCGTCGCAAAGAATCACCTCTTTGCTGTCTATCGGCGGACAGGATATGTATTCGATGCTGGCGTGTATGTTGCGCTCCTTGTCGTGGTCGCGATATACGGAAATGAAGCCGCCTGCCGCTCCGTCAAAGAAGTTGAGCACGCCCTGATGTACCGGTATGCCTGCCCGCAACACGGAAACAATCACAGGGGGACAGGCAATGGTTTGTTCCTCGGCGATACCCAACGGCGTCACCACCTGATGCGTGGAATACTCCATCTTTTTACTGATTTCATAAGCGATCACGGAACCCATTCTTTCCATATTGCGCCGAAAACGGAAACTGTCTTTTTGGATTTGTTCGTCCCTCGTTTCAGCCAAAAAGTTATTAAACAGGGAATAAGTCTTATTCAGTACGGTCACCATAGGCATATCTCTTATCTGTACAAAATACAAAGGTAAGCAAAATTTTTGAATTACGCGCCGGTTATATTTTTCGGTCAAGAAAAAGTTTGCGGCGCTATTCATTTTAACGTGTTCCCTGTTTTTTGCCCGATAAACAATGTCACTCTTGCAGGGCTTGAGCGAATGGCGGCTTCACTGTTTCCGCAGACTGATCGGGTCAATTGTCGATTATCCGCTTGGCGATGATCGGGGATTGAAAAAATATTGTACTTTTGCATTTGTTGAATGAAAAATTTGCATGAACGATGGCACGTTATCTTGACCCCAAACACGACATACCCTTTAAGCGGGTATTCGGCGAGCATCCGGAACTGCTCCGGAGTTTTCTCAATGCGCTGATGCCTTTTCCGGAAGGACAGCACATAAAAACGCTGGAATATCTCTCACCCGAGCAGATGCGGGAGATGCCCTTAGGCAAAAACTCCATAGTGGACGTGAAATGCGTGGACAGCGCCGGTCGCCATTTTATTGTGGAGATGCAGATGTGCTGGAGCCGCATGTTCCAGAACCGCATGCTGTTCAACGCCTCGAAAGCATACGTGCGTCAGTTGTCCAAAAGCCAGAACTACCGCTTGCTTCAGCCGGTATATACTCTTGCCATAGTCGATGACATCTATACCTCAGGGAAGGACAATTTTCTTCATCACTACCGGACGGTGAACAGGGAGAACACGGACGAAGTGATAGAAGGGCTTGAGTTTGTGGTAGTGGAGTTGCCCAAGTTCCGCGCGGAGACCGTTACCGACAGGCGGATGCTTGTTCTGTGGCTGCGTTTTTTGAAGGAGGTAGGTTCCGAAGAGACGCTTTCGCCGGAGTTGTTAGAGGAGGAATACATCCGGGAGGCGATATCCATTTGCGAGGAAGGCGCCTTTACCGACAAGGAGCGGAAAGCCTACGAGGACATGTGGGACAGCATATGGATAGAACGCGGGTTGCTGGAGGAGGCGAAGGAAAATGCTGAAGCGCTTGAAAAGACAACCCGGATACTCAAAGCAAAGGACAAAGCCATTGAAGAAAAGAACAAAGCCATTGAAGAAAAGGACAAAACCCTTGAAGAAAAGAACAAAGCCATTGAAGAAAAGGACAAAACCCTTGAAGAAAAGGACAAAACCCTTGAAGAAAAGGACAAAACCCTTGAAGAGAAAGACAAAGCCCTTGAAGAGAAAGACAAAGCCCTTGAAGAGAAAGACAAAGCCCTTGTTCAAGCCCTCGCGGAACTTGCCGCCCTGAAAAAACAAGATAGTGAAAACAGGGAATCATGAAAAAATGAATCTCCTTTCATCCCAAATTGTCGCCGGTTAGCATCCGACATCGTATTGTATCCGTCGGTCGTCGGATTATTTGATGTTCAACTCCAGTTCTTCCCGCAGAAATGCTGCCGTGTAACTCTTTTTGTGGGGGATGATTTCTTCGGGTGTGCCGCAGCAGATGAGTTTCCCTCCAGAAGCACCGCCTTCGGGGCCGATGTCTATGATGTGGTCGGCTACCTTGATGACATCCGGATTATGTTCGATGACTGCCACTGTGTTGCCGCGATCGACCAAACGACTGAGCACCTCAAGAAGTGTGCGCACGTCGTCGAAGTGCAAGCCGGTGGTTGGTTCGTCGAGTATGTAGAAGGTTTTACCGGTGTCGCGTTTAACGAGTTCCGTCGCAAGTTTTACGCGCTGGCTTTCACCGCCGGACAGTGTAGTGGAGGGTTGTCCGAGTTTGATGTAGCCCAATCCCACCTGTTGCAGTGTTGTGAGATGCGGCAGGATGGAGGGATGGTTGCGAAAAAACTCCACTGCCATGTTAATGGTCATCTCCAGTACATCGCTGATGCTTTTGCCGTTGTATTTCACCTCAAGTGTTTCACGATTGTAACGTTTGCCGTTACAAATGCTGCAAGGCACGTACACGTCGGGCAGGAAGTTCATTTCGATGGTTTGTACACCTGCTCCACCACAGGTTTCGCAACGTCCGCCCTTCACATTGAAGGAAAACCGCCCCGGCTGGTAGTTGCGTATCATTGATTCGGGCGTACGGGCGAAAAGGTCGCGGATGGCAGAGAACACGCCCGTATAAGTGGCGGGGTTCGATCGAGGCGTGCGTCCCAGCGGCGACTGATCCACCTGTATCACTTTGTCTATGTGTTCCAGTCCTTCAATGCTTTCATAGGGTAACGGCTCCTGTAAGGTGCGATAGAAATGACGGCTCAGGATGGGTTGCAGCGTTTCGTTGATGAGTGTGGACTTGCCGCTACCCGACACACCCGTCACGCAGATAAACGTTCCCAAGGGGAAATCCACATTGATTCGTTTCAAGTTGTTGCCCGACGCACCTTTTAGTGTTAATGTTTTACCGTTGCCTTTACGGCGTGTGGCGGGTATTTCAATGCGTTTTTGTCCGGTGAGGTATTGCGCGGTAAGTGAAGTTCCTCCCTTTTGGGGCATCAATAATTCTTTTGGCTTTCCGGAAAAAATTATTTCCCCGCCCTTTCGTCCTGCGGCAGGCCCCATGTCCACCACGTAATCTGCCGAAAGAATCATTTCGCGGTCGTGTTCCACCACAATGATCGAATTGCCGATGTCGCGGAGGTGTTGTAACGCCCGTATCAACCGACGGTTGTCGCGTTGATGCAGTCCTATGCTGGGTTCATCGAGGATATAAAGCACGTTCACCAGTTGCGACCCGATTTGCGTGGCAAGGCGTATGCGCTGGCTTTCACCGCCTGAAAGGCTGCGCGATCCGAGGCTGAGCGACAGGTAATTCAGCCCCACGTCGAGCAAAAAGCCGATGCGGGTACGTATTTCTTTGATGATTTCGCGGGCAATGCGTTGTTGCTTCTCCGAAAGATGCTCTTCCACCGTGCTGAACCACTTGCTGAGCGTGGCGATATCCATTGCTGCCAGCTCGGCGATATTTTTGTCATGGATGCGGAAGTGCAACGATTCTTGCTTGATCCGGGCGCCGCCACATTCGGGACAGGCTATGCGGCGGATAAAGCGGTTTGCCCAGTTCCGTACTTTTTGGGACGAGGTTTCCGACTGTTCTTGCGTAATCAGATTGACAATGCCTTCGAAATGTAGCTGGTATTCAAACCCGCCATGAGCGCTTTTCACGCGAATGGCGCTTTCCGTGCCATAGAGAATGGCTTGCAGCGCTTCCGGCGAGAATTCGTCCAGCGGCGTATTGAGCGTACAACCGTATTTGGCGGCTATGGCTTCTACCTGATTAAAGACGACGGAAATTTTCGCAGGTCCGAGCGGCACAATTCCGCCTTTGCGAATGTTGGATTTCACGTCGGGAATGATTTTTTCCATGTCCACCTCAGACACCTCTCCCAGTCCGTTACAGCGGGGACACGCGCCCTGCGGCGAGTTGAACGAAAAAGTGTGGGGTGCGGGTTCATTATACGAAAGCCCTGTGGTCGGGCACATCAGTCCGCGGCTGTAGTAGCGTATGTCCCCCGTATCCTTGTCCATCACCATAATGATGCCTTTACCTTGCTTCATTGCCGTTTGTATGGAGGTTTTCAGGCGGTTGTCGTTGTTGTTTGCCACAAGCTTGTCCACCACCACCTCAATGAAGTGCATTTTGTAGCGGTCGAGTTTCATGCCCGCTTTCAGTTCGCGTATTTCACCGTCCACGCGAACGTTGAGAAAACCTCGTTTGCGGATTTGCTCGAACAGCTCCTTGTAATGTCCCTTGCGCCCCTTGATTATCGGTGCGAGGATATAGACGGGGTGTGCGGCAAAACGTTCCGCAATCAGTTCCAATATCTGTTCGTCGGTATATTTTACCATGCGTTCGCCGGTGTTCATCGAATAGGCGTCGGCGGCACGGGCGTAGAGCAGGCGTAAAAAATCGTATATTTCGGTGATGGTGCCCACAGTGCTGCGCGGGTTGCGGTTCACCGTCTTCTGCTCAATGGCAATGACCGGACTGAGACCGGTGATTTTGTCCACGTCGGGGCGTTCCATGTTGCCGATAAACTGTCGTGCGTACGCGCTCAATGTTTCGATGTAGCGGCGTTGCCCTTCGGCATAAATAGTGTCAAACGCCAACGACGATTTACCGCTGCCGCTCAATCCGGTGATGACGGTCAGACGGTCGCGCGGTATCACAACGTCGATATTTTTCAGATTATGCTCCCGCGCCCCGTAAACCTCTATAGTGTGGCTCATGTATGTTCAAATTCAAAACGGCAAAATTAGATGAAAAACTTCAGTTTTCCAAGCGCGTGAAATAAAAATCAAGGCCACCCCTGTTGGGCTTACGACCGTACTCTTACGTACAACTGCTATCTTTGTAGCTTTAAATAAT
>JAISWR010000022.1 GCA_031270985.1 Bacteroidales bacterium
GCGACCTGGGCACCCCCGCCGTTAACATGTCCATCGGTCTGCGCCGCGCAGAAGCCGCCAAAGCCTATCTGGTGGAAAAAGGCGTCGCGCCGGAACGCATCCAAACCGTCAGCAAAGGCAAAACGGAACCCCTCGTACCCAACAGCAACGAAGAAAACCGACGGAAAAACAGAAGAGTGAAAATAGTGATAATAGAATAGTGAATAGTGAATAATGTAGGAGGCTGTCTCAGAATAGTGAATAGTAACATGCCTTCGACAGCACAATGACGACATAAAATCCCGTTAGGATATCTGGTGCGACCATTTGCACCGCACCCTTTCATTTTGTGTCCAGCAGGCGTTTCAATGATGCGATTTGTTTCGCCTGTCCTTCAAGCGCTTTCGCCTGTTCTTTCCTGATTACTCCCAAACACAAGTCTATCGCTCAACTTTTTGACAAAAATTTCCGGAAAAATCTGCAGGGTGTCGTATTGTCAAAGTCAAAAGAGATGAATAACGATGTGCCGGAAGACGTCAAATCCGCAAGATTGCAGGAAATCATTGACCTGCAAAAACAACTTTCCGAGGAAAGCAAACAACGCTACATCGGGCAAACTGTGGAAGTGCTTGCCGAAAGCGTGTCTAAAAAATCGCAGGAAAAATTGTCGGGACGCACTTCGCAGAACATGGTGACGGTATTTCCCGCAAAGCGCTACGCTCCGCGCGACTATGTACGGGTGCGCATCACGGGATGTACGCCTGCCACCCTACTGGGCGAAGCCGAATCCTGAACCATCCCGCCGCTCAAAAGTTGTACAATCTGTCCGTTCTGATTTTCAAAAACTTATTCACGGCAAAGAAGGTGGAAATCCAATTCAGGGTGATGCCGAGCGTGAAGACAATCAGGAACAAGCCGCCGAGTATCTGCATATCATTGATGCTGATGATATTTTCCAACTGTCCCTGTATCCGGTAAAGTCCCGATACCAGTATTCCCATAGCAATCATAGCGCTGAAAATTCCGTGCAACACGCTGCGCCACAGAAACGGTCGCCGGATGAACGTATTGGTGGCGCCCACCAGTTGCATAGTACGTATCAAAAACCGGCGCGAATAGACGGACAAACGTATCGTGCTGTTGATGAGCGAAACAGACACCACAAATAGCAAGATGCTGAACGCCAAAACAAACAGACTGATTTTCTCCATATTGTCGTTCAGGGCGTGAATCATTGTACGCTGGTACGACACTTCTTTCACTTCGTCGTATTTCAGCAACTGCTGTTCGATATGCTCAATGCTGTCATTGTTGGCGTAGCGAGCGTCCAATTTCAGTTCAATGGAAGCCAGTAAGGGATTGTACCCCAGAAATCCCTGAAAATCTTCACCATATTCTTCGCTAAAATCTTTCGCCGCGTCATCCTTGTTGATGTATAACGTGGAACGCACATACGGTGCAGCGTCCAGCGTTTTCTGCAACTGGTAAATATCCGCCTCTTTTACCTGTTCTTTCAAAAAAACGGAAAAACCCACATTCTCCATCACGTAACGGCTGATGCGCTGCGTTGTCAGCAGGAGGATGGCGATAGTGCCCAACAGACACAACACCAACGATATACTGATGATGGACGTGGCATACGAACTCTGTAATCTTCGCCGGATGGCTCTTGATTCTTTGCTTTTCATGTCGAAATGATGAGGTGACAAAGGTACATGAAATATTTCATATCATCCGCAGATGGATAAAAAATAAGGACAGTTACCCTTGGTGAGGGCTTCGTTGCTGTAAAAGCTACGCCGGTTTTTGACTGACGGCAGTGATGCGGTTTGTTTTAGGGACTCAAACGGCACATCAATTTTTCCGCGAAAGTTTCTTGAAGTCGGAAGCAAGAAAGGCATCCGGCGTCTTATCGTCGGTTTTATGGTAATCGAAGTAATAAAACTGTGCATCAGCCACGCCGACCAGTATTTTGAAGCAACGGGCGTTTTTCTGTCCTTTGCCGGGTCCCACCTTGTGCAGGAACACCACATTGGGGTCGCGGTCGGCAATAGCCTTGCTGATCTCTTCCCGTGTCACTATCTTGAATGACCCGTCGTACACTTTTTTTATTTTGGCTTCGGTATTGACGTCTTTGGATAGCTCATCGACAGTGATATACAGTGTTTTACCAGAAAGTTGCAGGACGTTTTTATTGTAGTACTCAAAAATGTTTTTGCTTGCTATTTCCGGATGTTCCGTAATAAGGCGGACGTGTTGCTGGATGAATCGCAGGAAAATCTCCAACTTGTACAGATAGGTTTCTTCTTTGGCGCCCCAATACGCAAGCGGCACCGAACACATGTCGGGCATGTCCGACAACACTCCCGCTTTGCCGCCCAACACCAAACTCATGAACAAATAAGGCGTGTTGCTCTTGTCTTTGACAAAAAACACCTGATTCATCAACAAAAACGACAATGACTCGTCGCTTTTTTTGCTTTCAAAATTTTTCCATGTCAAAAAGTCGTACGGCGTAATGTTCCATTCCCTCGGTATTATTTCTTCCAGCAGGAAGTTATACTCGCTCAGAGGATTGTTTTCTTTCACCATCATGGTTTTGGTGGCGGCAAAATGTTTGATGTCCGTTAGCGTAGGGACATATTCCTGTGCAACGGCAACGTTGACGGACAGAAACACCGCAACAGCGGAGGCATGCCAGCATTTTTTCATGGTCAATTTCAGATTATTTGGGTATGAATAATGGGTATTTTTCATTGTATTTCCGAATGTACATAAAACGCAACTGTTGTTTTTTCTTTGACCGCAAGCCGGCGTATTCGTCGTGCAGTTCCGGATCCGTCATCAACAGCATTTCCACATTCTTGTTGTCGTATTCCAGCACTTTTCCCGTGTTGAAATCCAGCAGGAACTGTTTCAGCTCCGTAGTGCGATAGCCGGGCGAATATCCATAGGGCGAGTATCCGTAAGGCGAGTATCCATAGGGGTTGTACCCGTACCCGTAAGGATTGTACCCGTACCCGTAAGAACCGTAATTGTCATAACGGCTGTTGTAACTGGTGACGTTTGCCACAAAATGGCAAATGCTCCCCACAATCGTGATGCGGTTAAATGAGCTGCCGATGCCAATGTACAGGATACCGTTCTTGCAGTATCCCCAGATGTTGCCGACAGCCACTTCCTGACCGTTTCCTAAATCATCAAAATAAGTAAATTTCTCATTCTCTGTAATTTGCTCAAAAAACGTATTGCTGTTATACTCCACAGAGGTCAACACACGCGACTTAGGGATGGGTTTATTCGCTTTCACCTGGTCAAAATTCAGGTAAATACCGTCCCTGAACTTAAAGTCGGGCGTGTACCTTACTTTGTTTCCGTCCGGTTGGGTCTGCGCTGCAATCCGGCACGCAAAAAAAAGATAGTAAAGAACAAATATATATCTTACAGACATAAAATTTTCTTTTGAAAACACCTTGATTTTAAAGGGACAAATATACAAAATATTCTTTGACCGGAAAAATAATTTCGTTTTTGCATTTGTTTTTTTTTAAGAATAACAATTTCATTTTCATTTTGGAAAAATTTGCCTTATATTTGCTAAAAATTTGCAGTGTTTTCGGGTACGAAAAGATTGTTTTAAAGGATTAATGTACAGTCAGTTATATGTATTTTGACATCATAAAATCTTTTGAGATCGGGAAAGAGGTGAACCACTCATGGTCTCAAAAATCGCGGGACGTCTTCATGAGCGTGATGTTGACGGTTGGGACGGGACTGTATCTGATCATCGGTACGTCTCTTTTGCTCATAGGCGATACGTTTACGTCGTTCCTGATGATAGGATTTGCCGTAGTCGGAGCATTGATTTATCTCTATGCCAGGATTCGGAAACATTATCCTGCCTTCCTGTTCCCACTCTACATTGCGATATATGCGGCGTTCATCTTCGCATTGCTGTTTTCTGCCAAGACATATTTTTATTACAGCCTGTCGTTATGTATTTTGTTCATGGTCATTGCCGTCACGTTTTTGAACACCCGCAAAGGCGTCATCCTGACGGTGTGTTGCGCTGTACTGTACGTAGCGGTCTGCACGGCATTGCTGTACATGGATGCGCCCGTTTCGGTGAAAGATTTCGCTTTCGCCGTCTTGCTGCTCATCGTGTCGGCTTTCGTGATACTGCTTCGTATCACCACTTACGAAACGGACAACAAACTGACGGACATACAAAAAAAGTCGCAAGAAAAGAACGAATATATTTCCGAACTGTCCTATCAGGTGCGCACACCGCTCAACAATATCATGGGCGTGGGCAATCTATTGACCGAAACCGAACTGACCGCCCGCCAGAAAGATTTGGTGGAAACCATCCTCGCTTCGGCAAACAATTTGTCGGACGTGATGAACATGGTCACATCACAGGTAACTTCCAAGAAAATCACAGATACAAAAACCGCCAACACCACATTCAACCTCTGTCAATTACTGAAAAATACGGTACAGCTCTTTGTGGGGCAAAGTGAAGAATACAATATCGCCCTCAAACCCAACATACAGGAAACAGACGGCGACTTTAGCGGCAATCCCATCAAACTCAAACAGATCTTTCTCACCTTGGTGGAATCCTTCATCAAAAACAAAAAAGCGGGAAAAATCAACATTATCCTTTCTTACAAAATCAAACCGGAAACCGAACACCTCTTCAATGTCACCTTTGATGTGATGGTGAGCGACCTGTTTGAACTTTCGGATAAGGACCTCAATTATTCCATATCCTCCTATCTGGTGGAGAGATTGGGTGGAAAATTAACCGCAACGCAAGGCAACGGCTACACCACTTTCGCTTTCACCCTGTCATTCGATAAAATACGGGAAATTCCCAAACAGAAGCCGATTCCGCAACCGTTTGAAACACAACAGGAAACGCTTACTGTTACGGATGCGGCAACTGAAGTGAAATCCGGACATGACAAGCCGGTACAAAGCATTGGCCTGAAAGACGCCAATATCCTGCTGGTGGAGGACAATCTCATCAATCAAAAAATCGTGATCCTGAGCATCCAAAAATTAGTAAAAAACATAGATATTGCAAACAACGGGCAAGAAGCAGTGGAAAAATATTCGTCTGCTACAAAATACGATATCGTGCTGATGGATATTCAAATGCCCATCATGGACGGATTGCAGGCAACCAAGAAAATACGAGAATTGGAGGTCGCCGAACATCTGGAGCCTACCCCCATCATTGCCATTACGGCGAATGCACTCGCGGGCGACAGAGAACATTGTCTGGCTTCGGGTATGGACGAATATATCAGCAAACCCTTTCAAGTGGAAATGCTGGTCGGTAAGATGAAAACGCTGCTCGCTACGGGCAGTTCCATTCATAATTAATCGGGATAATTGCCGGTATATTCCCTTGTCGGTACTTATCATAATCAATGACGGAATGGGAAGAAGATTTGTACGATATATTATTTGGATATGTTGGCTGTTTCCGACAGTTGCGGCTGCGGAAAATCGTCCTGTGGCGTGGAGTGTACGCTACGGCCTGCCCCCTGTGAAAACTTGTGTGCATTTGGCGGCGCCCGAAGAAGAAATCGCACAAATTTTACGGCAGGAAAATACACGGCAAAAAATGTGGACATACGCAGCGGGAATCTCTGCGGACATCCGTCCCGCATCACACGGACAATGGGACACCCTGCCCCTCCGCAACGGATATGTGTGGCGAACGGCTATCCATGCAGACAACGCACTTTCTCTGAACCTGCTGCTCGAATCTTTCCGCCTGAACGACGGCGAATCGCTGTACGTGTACAACGAAGAACAATCCGTCATTTACGCTTTCGATAAACGGGACAACCGCGATAACAGGCTTCTGCCCGTTGAATCCATTCGCGGCAACACCGTCATTGTCGAGTGGGACGTTCCCGCACGGGAAGCAGCAATTCCGTTCATGATTTCAAACGTAGGTTACGGGTTTCGCGAGGCGCGTACCGGAGGAAGCATCATCCCGCTGGCGGCAGGCGAGTGCAATGTGGACATCAACTGTCCGGAAGGCAATCGCTGGCAACGCGAAAAACGGTCGGGCGTACGCATGCAAGTGTCATACCCCGACAAATCGGGCGTACGCCATACCCGTTTATGTACCGGAGTGCTGGTAAATCAGGTCGGCGAGATAAAAAAACCGTATATCCTCACAGCGTGCCATTGCGTCAGCACCGAAGAAATGGCAGCAGGCACCACGGTACGTTTTGAATATGAAAACGAAACTTGCGGGACATCTTCTACCTCGCCCGTGCAGAAAACCATAGCAGGCGCAACATTGCTGGCGTCCAAACGAGATCTTGATTTTGCCTTAATAGAACTCCTGTCGGACATACCGGAAAACTTCCATCCGTATTATGCCGGCTGGAATCTCTCCCCTGATGCTCCCGTTTCCGCCGTAAGTATCCACCATCCGCAAGGCGACGTCAAAAAAATTTCGACAGACAAAGATGCGCTCTCCACTTCCACCTATCAGGACAACGAACTGAAATGCATGGCCAACGCCCACTGGCTGATAGGCAGATGGGATGTGGGCGTTACCGAAAACGGTTCGTCGGGAAGCCCGCTCTTTGACCCCGAACACCTGCTGGTAGGCACCCTGACGGGAGGCGACGCACAGTGCAGCAAATGGGAAGAACGTAACGGAAAACTGATAGAAATTAACAAACCCGAAAAAGATTATTACTCGAAATTCTCCTACCAGTGGAATACGTATGAAGCGGACAGCCTCAGCCTGCAATCGTGGTTAGACCGCAACAATACCGGCGTAAAAAAACTGTACGGCTACGATCCCGCAGCGCCGTTTGAAATGCCATGCGATACGCTGAGCCACATCGGACGCAACGAAGCCAAAATGCTGACAACGTCGGGACAATGGGGCGCTTTGACGGGACACAGCGATAAAACACGTACCGCTTTCGCAGAACGTTTTACCAACGACAGCATTGCTCAAATCATCGGAATAGAAGCCAATATTGCCAAAGTTTTCAGCAACGGATCACAGGTGCGTTTCTCCATTTGGACAGGCAACGAATATCCTGTGACGGAAGTGTGGGGCAAAAATATCACGATAGCAAAACAATACCGCAACACTTCCCTACAGATTGACATAGACGGGACGCTTACCGTCACGGGCGATTTTTTCGTCGGATTCGGCATCAATTATATCCCCGTGGACACATTTGCCGTATATCACTCCACGTGGCGGATGTACGAAGGCATTTCGGCGCTGTATGTGCAGGAAAACGGCGGAATATGGAAACCGCTCAGCGACGAGGTGCCCCCTGCATATATCTCACTGGCGATGAGAGCTATAGGAAAATTCGGCAAAGAAAAACCCGAACCGGACAACAACAAATCGCCGGCACGCGAACTGGAAATCGTGCAGACAGGCAACGGCAACATCTATACCAATGTTGAAAATCACTCGGGAAGCGTGGTGGTGGAATGTTTCGATGTGTCGGGAAAACGGATGCAAGTTCATGAAATCAACCGGCATTTTGTGATATTAGACGCAAAAACATATCTACAGATACATCTTAATATCAGTGGATTACCATACGGGATGTATATCCTCAGGGTAAAGGACAGCAACAAGATTCATACGGGAAAATTCATCAAACAGTAGGATTTTTTCCGTCGAGTACATTCGACGGCACATTTTTTGTGCGTGTAATTTAAAAAGATAACATACATTGAATTGATGAGTTGGTTAGAGGCTCTAATTTTAGGGATGGTACAGGGACTCACGGAATTTCTTCCGGTGAGCAGTAGCGGGCATTTGGAAATAGGCAAGGCGTTACTTGGCGTGGAAATAAAAGACAATCTGACATTTACCGTGACCGTTCACGTGGCGACGGTGCTGAGTACTATCGTGGTGTTGCGCGGAGAAATCGCCAAATTGCTGCAAAGTTTGTTTAAATTTGCATGGAACGACGAAACGAGATTCATTGCCAAATTGCTTTTGTCGGCAATTCCTGTCGGCATTGTGGGCGTGTTTTTCAAAGACGAAGCGGAATCACTATTCAACAACCTGACGATAGTAGGCGTCATGCTGCTGGTAACGGCGACATTGCTGTTTTTTGCATACTGCGCCAAGCCCCGGAAAAAAGAAAAAATATCGTTTGTCGACGCCCTGATTATAGGCATAGCGCAAGCCGTAGCAGTGTTCCCCGGATTATCCCGTTCGGGAGCCACCATTTCCACCGGCATCCTGCTGGGCAACAGGAAAGAAACTGTAGCGGAATTTTCATTCCTGATGGTGCTGATACCGATTTTGGGAGAATGTGCACTCGACCTGATACACGGCAGTTTTTCCGCCGAATCGTCGGGCATAGCCGCATTACCCTTGCTGACGGGATTTATCGCCGCCTTTGTTTCCGGATTTGTCGCGTGTTCGTGGATGCTGAATCTGGTGAAAAGAGGAAAATTAATATGGTTCGCCGTGTATTGCGCCTTTGTAGGGACGATAACGCTTATTTTCGGTTAAACGTATGAAACAGGAAACCATTCCCCTGTATTGCATAAATACATCCGTTGCCGCCGACTTTGCCGCCGGGCAAGTATTGTTGATTGACAAACCGCTGAGATGGACATCTTTCGACGTGGTGTGTAAATGCCGGAACCTCATCACCCGCAGGATGAAGATAAAAAAACTGAAAGTAGGACATGCCGGAACCCTTGACCCGCTGGCTACCGGATTGATGATCGTCTGTTCCGGAAAAGCGACCAAACGCATCAACGAATGGATGGATATGGACAAAGAATATCTGGCAATTATCGAACTGGGACGGACAACACCGTCGTTTGACATGGAAACGGACACCGACGCCGTATTTCCGTCGGAGCACATCACCCGTGAAATGCTGGAAAAGACGCTGGAACGTTTTTTGGGTGAAACGCAACAGGTGCCGCCGTTGTTCTCGGCAAAATATCTGCAGGGAAAAAGAGCATATACGCTGGCACGGAAAGGTTCGGACACACAACTACCGCCCCACCCCATCCATATCAACCGGCTGGAAATCATCCGGTTCGACCCGCCTGTGGTCGAAATAAAAATGCGTTGCAGCAAAGGCACTTACGTCAGAGCGTTTGCTCGCGACCTCGGAATTGCCCTGCAAAGCGGCGCCTGCCTGACCGGCTTGAGACGCACTGCCATCGGAAACTTCACGGTGGACAACGCCGTGTCGCCAGAAACGTTTGAACAGGCAATATCGACACCAGACCATAATTTACCAAACCATAATCCAAACCAACATGAGACTTTCACAATACAAGTATCATCTTCCGCCGGAACTGATAGCAAAATTTCCGGCGCGTCACAGGGACGAATCCCGGCTGATGGTCATCAACAGACAGTTTGACCACATTGAGCATCGTCTGTTTAAGAACATCATCGACTATTTTAACGAAGGAGACGTAATGGTGTTCAACAACACCAAAGTGTTTCCCGCACGCCTGCACGGCAACAAGGAAAAAACAGGCGCACAGATTGAAGTGTTCCTGCTGCGCGAACTGAACCGCGAGCAACGCCTGTGGGACGTGCTGGTAGACCCCGCACGGAAAATCCGTATAGGCAACAAACTCTATTTCGGCGATAACGATGCGCTGGTTGCCGAAGTCATTGACAACACCACCTCGCGCGGACGCACCCTGCGTTTCCTTTTCGACGGAGAGCACGGAAAGTTCAAAAAACTGCTCTATGCGATGGGAGAAACCCCGCTGCCGAAATTCATCAAAAGAGAAGTGACTTCCGAAGACGCGGAGCGCTACCAAACCATCTTTGCCAAACATGAAGGAGCGGTGGCAGCGCCTTCAGCCGGTCTGCATTTCAGCCGAGAACTGTTCAAACGTTTTGAAATAAAGGGAATAGAACGGACGGAAATCACTTTGCACATGGGCTTGGGCAATTTTCGCGGCGTGGATGTGGAAGACCTCACCAAACACAAAATGGATTCCGAACAGATGTTCATTACGGAGGAAGCCGCCCATGTGGTGAACGCCGCCAAAGCAAAAAAAGCGGAAGTGTGCGCCGTAGGCACCACCGTACTGCGTGCGCTGGAAAGCTCGGTATCTACCAACGGAATGTTGAAACCCGCAGACATGTGGACCAACAAGTTCATTTTTCCGCCTTACGAAATATCCGTGCCTACGAGCATCGTCAGCAACTTCCACCTGCCCATGTCCACCATGATGATGATGGTGTCGGCATTCACAGGCTACGAACGGCTGATGGACGTCTATGAACTTGCGGTGAAAGAAAAATACAATTTCGGCGCATACGGCGACGCAATGCTGGTGCTGTAAGGATGTATCGCAGACAGTATTTTTATTGGCAATGACGGTAAATGAGAATCTCATTATGATCAAAAGTTTACAAAAATCATTTGGACAAAAATGTTTCTCACCCGAAGAGGCGATGCAAATACTTAATTTGCCCGACGAAGATCTCCCTGATCTTCTTGATACAGTGTATGCTATCAGGAAAAAATATAAAGGGACTACGGTCGGGATTCAAATACTTACGAATGCCAGAAGCGGTAACTGTTCTCAAAATTGCGCTTATTGCGCTCAATCGCGTGATTCCGAAGCGAATATAAATAAATACCGGCTTGTTCCGTACGAAAAATTATTGCACGACGGACGTCTGGCGCAGGATCAAAACCTTGCCAGACATTGCATAGGGCTTAGCGGGATACGTTTCTCCGATAAAGAGATCAACGAATTTGCCGACTATGTTAAAAAACTCAAAAAAGAAGTCCATACGCACATTTGCTGCTCTATTGGTTTTTTAACTTTACAACAGGCTCAAAAACTGAAAGATGCAGGAATAGACAGAATCAATCACAATCTGAATACCGGGCGCAATTTCTATAGCAGTATCTGTACCACGCATACTTACGACGAAAGAATT
Source organism: Bacteroidales bacterium (assembly GCA_031270985.1). GTDB lineage: Bacteria > Bacteroidota > Bacteroidia > Bacteroidales > UBA4181 > JAIRLS01. The sequence continues at coordinate 10,943 of JAISWR010000022.1, forward strand.
TCAAATATCAGGATGTTGCAAAGCATTGGATTTGAGATATGTTGCGGCGGTATCATCGGTCTTGGGGAAAGCAAAACCGATGTAGTGGATATGTTGCTCGAAATAAAAGATCTCCATCCGCAATCGGTGCCTGTAAATTTCCTGATACCTCTCGAAGGTACGGCGCTGGCTGATGCCGACACCTCTCACCTGTCGCCGGAGTATTGTCTGAAAATCTTGTGCCTTGCACGGCTTTTGATGCCGAAATCTGATATACGTTGCGCCGCCGGACGGGAAGTTTATTTGAAAGGCTGGGAAAAATGGATGTTTTATGCCGTAGATTCTATCTTTGCATCGGGCTATTTGACTGCCGGAGGTCAAAGCATCGAAGAAACCGTCAAACTCATCACCGATGCAGGATTCCAGTATAAGATAGAAGCGGTATAAGCCCTTTTCAAACGCATATCAAATGGGGTGAAAAAGACGGCCGGACAGTTACTTGATTTTCCTTGACGACAAGTTGCGTCATCGCTCCCATCACAAGCGGGTGATTGGCTTTGCCGTGTCCTGCGGGAAAGTCGAAAGCAACGGGAAATCAAAGGCTTCAACATGTTCGTGGACAATTTCAACAGCCGTTTTGTCGAACGGCGCGTCTCCTTCCTTCATCTCCGTTAACCCGCCTACAATCAAACCCTTTAGGCGAGACAGTACGCCGCTGATGCGAAAACCGTTCATCTTCAAAAACAGATGTGTCATCACTGTATCAGTGAAAACCTCATGCTGAATCCGAAATTAGTATTGTAATTTTTGTAGGAAGTGGAAACGAACGGCGTGTTGATGATGCGGTCGAAGAAAGCCGACAGGGTGAAGTTGCTGCTAATTTTGTAATCTGCCGTTATTTTGAACGATGTGATGTTTTGTCCCGCCGACACTTGTATCGGCAGTTCGGTGGTGTTTTCCGGTTCACCCACGCGGCGTATAATGGTTTTGCTGTCTCTTATGGAAAAGTCGGCGTTGATTTTCAGGTCGCTTTTCAGTTGTTTTTGTGCGCCGTCCATCGTTTTGATGGAGAAGGACACATCGTTGATGATGTAACCCAAACCGAGTACGAAATCTTTGGTTTTGTTTTCCGTCAGTTGCAGGTTGCTCAATCCGATGGATACGTTGCGTGATCGACGCATTTCAAAGCGTGTGGAAAGGTTGCTGAGCACGGAATTATCGCCGCCGAATGAGAGGTCAAGTCCTGCAAGGGGTCCGAATGTTTCTTCGATGTTTACCGAAGCAATATCGTTGCGCGGGATGAAGTTATTCTTCAGGTCGCGGGCGGTGGACACTGCCGAAGCGATGTCGGCGTTGTAGTCGATGTTGGATGTGTAGCTTCTGATGGCGTACAGCGCTTTATAGGAGTGTCTGAGGCTGACGGAACGGAAATACCTTTTCATGAACGGGATGTTGCCCAAGCCGTCGAAAACCACATCCCAGTTGGGCAGCATTGACCGCAACGACGGGAAGTCTTCCATAGATACCGTATTCGGGTCTTTGCCCGTGTAGGCGGCGTAAAAGGCGGGAATTATTACTTGTTGCGCATCAAGGCTAAATCCGTCATAACCGCCGTTGCCGTCGGATGTTTCGGAATAGGAGGCGTCGCGGTTTTTCAGATCCGAGGCTCTCCGTTGGGCGATAATGTGTCTGTTTTCCTTGAATTTGTTAAACACTTCAGAACGGTAATTGTTGTTTTTGTCTGATTTTTCAAAAGCCGTCCCCATGGCGATGATGGAAATTTGGTAAGCGCCTGTGGTAAGCGGCGAACGAAATTCTTCCGGATATGAACTCGAAACGGGATCCCAGATATAGCGCATGGATTTATCTTCGGAGTAACTCCGCATTGAGGTCAAATTAATCCTGACACCCTGAAAAGGTTCGAACACTGCGCGTGCGTTGATGGTTTTCGTTCCGGTCATGGTGATGGCGCTGTTCAGCCGTTCCTCTTTCACCAGCCAATTGTTCCGCGCCGCTTTTTCGGGGAAACTCCAATCCTGCCATCCTGCCAGAAACGGGAATCCCGGTGCGCCGCCGCTGACGCCGAACAGGTTGCTGTTCATGCCGTAGCCGGGCAGCAGCGTACTTCCCGTTTGCGTGTAAGAGACCGACACGTTTTTGACGCCCAACAGCACTTTCAGGAAGCCTTGTGTGATAAGTCCCGTTGGGTTGGCGCGTTTTTCCCTCATGCCGGTGATTTTCAGCGCAGCGCCTCTTACGTCCGACGACGAAGTGATGGACACGCGGTTGTTGTCAATTTCCTGTATATCGGCGTTAACGGTTTTTCCGTCGGCGTCCGTGAGCGTGATTTTTACCTCTGTGGCGTTGAGGTCGTGCCGGATAACACGGGCTTCATCTTTTCTCAGCGTGATGCCGCTACGTTCGTAAGTAACGGTTTTGTACTGTTTTTGCTCTTGTGTCGCTTGTTGTTGCGGTTGGCGCGGATTGGTTCGCGGCGGCGGTTGCGTGATTTTTTTGAAATACGGTATTTTGTTGTATAGCGTGGAAAGCGTCATTTGTCCCGACAGGGTGATGTTGTTGCGGTTGCTGATGGTGTTGCCGGGTCGGAATGAGGCGGTGTCGGAATAAATGGGCGCCACTCCCCACATGTATTCGCCCGTGTACACGGCTGTGGAGGAAATCCAGTCGAGGAACGGCAGTTTGTTGACGGGTAAAGTATAGTTTACCGTAAACCGGTGGTTATAGTCGGTCACTCTCCCGCCGTTACGGATGTTGGTCCACACGGAGTCCCGCCACAACTCGTATTCGTTTTTCATATATTTGTCCACCACGCCCACCGGTTCGTCAACGCGCGCCATGTTGGCAGCGGTAAAATCGAATTTGAGTGATTTGGCAAGATCCCATTGCAGTCCAAAATTTCTGTCCCATTTCCAGTTCTTATCCACGGTGGCGTCCATGTGCAGATTCGGGTTGTTGATGTTGCGCATTTTTTCTTCCGAATACATTCTTTGCATGGCAGTACCCAGCGATATTCTGTTGGGTTTGAGATTGAAGTTGAAATCGTAGATGATGCGGAAGGCGGGCTTGTTCAGGAATTTTACGTTTTTCAGCGGGACGACATTCAACGGACGCGGGGAATAATCGTAGATAATGCCTCCGTTGTAATTTTTTTCCAGCGCTTTTTCCGTAGCCACGTTGCGGTGATATGTTTCGTAATAGGCATAATTTATCGTCCAGTTGGACAAATGCCAGAAGCGTGGTTTTTCGTGTATCATATTGACCCGTACATTGGTCAGGTTGATACTTCTCCGGCTCGTATAGTCCTGTGCCAGCGCTTTGAGCGAATCGCGTGCAGCTTTTGTAGGCAATGCCTCCAACGCTTTTTCCATTTTCATGTCGGGATTGGTCGGGTCAAATTCTGGGGTGATGAAACTTTCGCCATAGCCGACGTATAACGGGATTTGCACGTTCAGTTTTTCGGGGAAGAATTTGCCCAGTTCAAAGTTCGCCGACAGGTCGTACTGGTTGCGTTCTTCCGTCGATCGTTCGTTGACTTTAGAATTAATTCCGCCAAATCCGGGCTGGATGATTTCGCCCGACATGGAGATGGTTGCAAAATCCGCCAAACGAACTGACAAACGGGCATTGGCAGCCCATCCGCCTTTGCGGTCAACGTTGGTCAGCCGGAACTCGTTTGCCCACACTTCCACCGAACGGGTATCGCCCTTGTGGTCGGGATGTTCCGGATAGCGCAATCCTATCATGACCACCCGCACGTTCTCCAGATTCGGGTTACCGCATACGTAATATCTTCTGCCGTTGCCATCGTCCACGGGAAAAACGGTACTCAGGCTCACGGTGGAACCTCTCCGTCGCATTTCGTCATTGCGCATCTGCTTGATGTCCGGGAGTCTGTCCAAGTCAATCCCTATATGGTTTTCTTCGCGCCACACATCCCTGTCGGTGTAGGCGCTCATGTTCAGCGACGTAAGTTTCAGAGGGATTTCGTATTCGTAGAAATTGTTGCGGTAATCGGTGCCGATGCGGACAAAAATGCTCATTTCATCGTCATACAGCGGATAACCTGTGATTTCTTCGGCGTGTACTTCCATTTCCAAACTTTTGTAACGGCGCATGTCATACAGCACATTGCGGTACACCGCACGGGCATCGCCGTTGGTGAGGTTTTTCACACGCAGTACCATAGACTGTTCGTTGAGCTGCTGCATTTCGCGGGTGGTTTGGTCAACGGCGCGGTCGAATCCGGGTGGTACCATGTACGGGATGGGGATGCGTCCTGCGTTTTCTTCAATATTGACCGACGCCACCTCAAAGGTTGCTTCGGTGGACTGCGGCGTGGAAGTGCCCGGTGTAGCCGGCTGGAACGACTGGTTGTACTGCCTCCATTCGCCCCGTACTAATTCCAGCCGCGCAAAGCGCAGGATGATGGAATCGGAACAGTTGGTGAGGAACATCCGCATGAAACGGATGGTTTTAAACTCCTGTATGCCGCCTATCGCCCGTTCGTATTCGGTAACGGGAATACGGAACTGATACCATGAGGCGGAAGGGACTCTCTGTCCGCCAATCACTACGGAGTCGTTGGTTACTTTGTCCACAATGAAATTTTTACCCACTTCCAAATCTTCGCGGTGGACGCTGATTTTGTATTGGAAGTAACTTTCCGTTTCGCTCATGGTGTTGTCCTGATTGATGTCTTCTTCGTTAGGCAGGCTTGAATTGGAAAAGTCGTTGTTGGACGAATTGCCTTCCTGTCCGTTGTAGTATTTGTAGCGGGTGAGGATGTCGGCTTGGATGTTGTCCCAGTAAGCGTCGCGCGAATAGCGGAAATTATCGGTAGAGGGGTCTTCCCGTAGATTTTGCATGGCTTTGGTGTCGAGCACGTTTTCAGCATTGTTCAGGAACGGGGAAAAGAAGCGGCGTTCGCGCTCATCTCTCATTCCGTCGAGTCCCACATCCTGATTGGTACGGTTTTCATTGTCAAACGAATGAACGATGGGCTGTATCTTCGACACGTAGCCCCATTCCGTAGAATCCACCATGCTGAGGTCACCGTTGACAGGTAATCCCTGTTCGGACGACTTGCGGGCATCCTTCAGGATGTCTTCGCTGACATTTCCGAGATTGAAATAGAGGTCGGCGCCGCTGAGTTGATGTTGCGGGTCTTCTACGAACGGGTCCATCATCCAAAATTCAATGAACTGGATGTTGTTCGACTCGAAGTCGCTGGGTTGCACGGCACGCATCATGCCTCCCCAGCGATTGCGCGGGTTCAACAGGTTTCCGTTGCTATTGACGCCTGTTGCGTCATAGTTGTAATGACCGCGTTCCCTCGGATAGAATGCCACATTAAGCACCGCAATATTGGTCGGCTGTCCTGTGAGATGTTCCTTGTTTTTGAAAATATCCTCCTCATAAATGGCGCGTACAAAGTTGCTGGAGATATATTTTCCCTGATTCATACGGATATAGTCCGGAGTGGTCTGCGAGTTCATATATCCTTCCGCGACAAACAGTGGGTCGATGGTGTACCATGCCAGACGTGCGCGGTTCACGCCGGTATTGACCCCACTGCCCGACGATTCGGCGAACAGTCCGTTTCCCTGCGGGATGCTCGCCAGATGCCATGCTGCAAAGGCGCGCAGGTCGTATGTGGTTTCAGCGCCTTCAAAGTCGTCGATATAGGCTGCTCCGCGACTCATGATGCCTTTGGACTTTCCGGGCAGCAGTTGTGCAAATTCGCCGGAAAAATCGAGGCTTGACGGCGCTTTGGTTTGTATCAGCGGGAGTCTGTCCAGCCACGAAGTGAGGAACGGCAATTCGGTGTTGTAGTTGGTGTTCAGTCCCAGCATGGTGTTTGCCAACGGTTCGTCGCCGATATTTACTTTTTGTGTCAGCGGGCGTTCGGTGAGCCTCAAAACGGTAGCGCCGATGTTGAAATTGTCGGAAAAACGATAGTTAAGATGCGTTCCCAGCATGGTTTTCTGCTGCATGGCAAACAAGGCATTGCTTTCCACGCTCACCTTGATGGGTGTACCCGATTCGAGCAGTCCACTGTTCAGAATTTTCACGCGTCCCATGCTGTAATCCACCGTATAGTCCACGTTTTCTACCAGACGGACGCCCGATGCGGTCACTATCACCGACCCTTCCGGTATATTCATTGCGTTGAGCTGTATTTCCGAGCCGCCTTCGGAACGGTAGCGTCCTTGCAGTTTGAATTTGTTCAACTCGGCTATTTCACGCGCTTTGGTCAATGTAGAATCGTATAATTCGGAGAAAACGTACTTTTTGATTTTCTCTTCCGGCAGTCCTTTTTGTTTCAAATAGTTGTAAAGTGTTTTGCCGAACGGCTCTCTTACGGGAAAGATGATTTTTCCTTCGGAAACGTTGATGGTGACGCCTTCCACAAAGTCGAACACTCCGTCGGGGAAAGCGTCCATCTGGGAGTTCACCCTGTCCAGCCCCATCACGCGCAGCAGAATGTCCTTACTCACGACGTCTTCGGGGATGTAGTTGATGTCGTTGCCCGAACGATCGTCAGAGTACAGCACATTCATGTGGAAGTCGGTCTTTTGCAGGTTATATGCGGTGATGGAATAAATATTTTTCATCATCAGGTGCCACGTAGGATACTTAGGAATCAGGTTGGTGCCTTTCAGCAGTTTTACGACCAATCCCTTGTCGCCGCTGATGCCTGTGCGCGACAATTCGCCCACGTGGTAGGTTTTCCCGCGATAGGTATATTCGTAGGCTACGCCCAATACTTCGTCGGCGTTGAGCGCCGCACGCAACGAGATATAACCGAGCGTGGGATGAAAAGTGTAATCGCGCGAGGTAAGCATTCTTGCGTTTTGCAATTTCTCAAAACTCACGCCCGATTTAAAGCCGATGCCTTCCAATTGCCCGTTGATGTCGGCGTTGAAATTGCGGACGGTGTTTTGCACCATTTTGTACAATCCGCCGATATTGGTGCTGTCGTTGTCGGGTATTTTTTCGGCGCCGGAAAATCGAGGGTCATACGCATGTAAAGATTCGCCAAGATCCATGAATGCCACAAGGTTACGGGAGTTTTCGGTGGCATTGATGCGGTTAGTGACCCACACTTCCACCCGCGTAATGGTAATTTCGGAAGTGATGGCGGGTATTGTGGAGAGCGATCGCTCGTAATGGTCGCGGAAATAGTGGGAAAGGAAGAAATGCTTGTTGGCTTCGTATTCGTCGGCGCGTATTTCAAATTCGCTTACTTGCGCTCCGCCTTTGATTTCCATTGTTTCGGTCTGTCCTTTCTGCTGCGACACTACGGCGGTCATGGTCAGATTGCCAAATTTCAGGTCGGTTTTCAATCCGAACAGGCTTTGACTTCCGGTAATCAACGATCCGGGCAGGGGCAGCGACACGTTACCGGCTTCTATTTTCTGGATGATTTCATCTTCTTTGCCTTCGTAAGCCAGTTTGGTCTCGTTCTCGAAATCGAAAGAGGCTTCGGTGCTGTAGTTGATGCCCAGTTTCATTTTGTCGCCGATACTTCCCGTAACGCTCACCTGCAATCGTGTATCAAAGTCAAACGTGGTGTTCTTCCGCGCGCTTTCGCTCAGGTTAGGGTTTTCGGTGCGTGTGGTGTTCAGCCCGAAGATCAGTTCGGCAGAACCTTGCGGTACAATATTAATGGTGTTAGTGCCAAAGATACGGTCAAATGCCTCGCCGCCGAAAGAAAATTGGGGCATGAAACTCAAATTGCTCCCCTCGCCCCCTTTCATGGATTGCTTGGAATGCTGTTCCCAGTTGAGTTTTTTCTGCCGTTCCATATTATGTTTCAGAAAATCCGGTTTATCCAGCGAATAGGGCGTTGAGTTGCCGTATTCTCCCACTTTTTGCCTGAACACATATTTGTCCTGTGCCTGATCATATACGATTTCGGTTTTCACATTGGACGGCGGGGTAAGGTACAAGCCGCCTCCGGGCAACGGATATGAGTAAGGATTAACGTCCGCTTTGGGAAAACGGTATTCCAACGGCACGTACTTCTGTCCGGACGGCGTCAGCGTTTGGGCAAATGCCGAACTGTTGCAGAAAACAAACCCGCAACAGAACGACAGGAATATGTGTCCGTATGTTTTTATAGCCAACTTGTATTGCTTCTATTTCTAATACTTGCGAAATCCGGTAAGATACTTACGTATTCAACAATTACCTAAATATAACGTTTCTTCCGGTAAAGTATTGTTTGCCGGAAGAAAAAATTTAACCACAAATCCGCACCGGCAAGGGATGGACAAAACCGTGGGCGCAAATATCAAGGCATTGATTTGTATGGCTCTTGTGCCGTGCAGACAGTTTTGCGCCGACCGGAAGTCTGTTTTTCAGATGTCCGATGACGGGTTCGATGCCTGCCTGTGAACGGAACCGCCGGCGCTTGCCTGTCACATCTTTTCTGCTTCGATGCGTTCGAGGACGCTTTTTCCAAAAGTTGTATTCATCCGTTCAAGTTCGTCTATCCGACTTTCCAACTCCGGCGAGACGGCGGCTTTGATGCTGCTGCTCGCACCGGCTGCAACTGTATTCATCATGATTTTCCATAAAAAATAAATGATTCTCCATTTCAATGACTTCGCCGCTTCCCGTCCGAGACTTGTCGGCGCAGAGCCGGGATGTACCGTGTTGAATGTGATGTTATTGATACCTGCTTTTTCATTTCCTTTGCAAAATGCTGCATTACCCCAATTTATAATCCCAAAAACGAATTGTGCATTTTTCGAAAACGAATTGTGCATTTTATAAACAACTTTAATTGTTGGGCGTTCGGCGATGAATAGTTCATCGTCAGTACTTTGGTTTTTGTTCCACCGCCCGCGCTCTTCCGCATCTCTATTTCGTTGGACGTCCAACCATGCTTCGCCACGTATTGGCTCAGCACTTCGCTGGGGTAGCTGCTAAGCAGAAACCTGCCTTTAACCTTCGATAGCACCTCCAGCAGACGGGTGAAGTCCTCTTCGGTGTATCCTCGGTAGTGTCCCATGTCGGCATTGAAGTAGGGCGCGAGTCATCTCCACCATCAACGGGACATTGCACAGGATACCCGCCCCGGCGCCCCTGGCTGCAATTTTGCGGACGGGACAGCCGAAGTTGATGTCTATCAGGTCGGGGCGGGCTTGTTCGGCTATCTGTGCAGCCTGCG
>JAISWR010000094.1 GCA_031270985.1 Bacteroidales bacterium
TAATCCTTAATAACTGAATTTGAATCCAATTCTCTGTCTTGTAATATATTGGATATATGCATGCTGATATTTGGCACAGAGGTGTCAAAAAGTTCGGCAAGCATGTTTTGATTTAGCCACACATTACCGTCTTTTGCCATCAGAGTGACGGATGTTTTGCCGTCATCAGTAATGTAAATAATGATTTTATTTTGTTCCATTATTCATCATTCCTTTCCGCATATTTTTTAAGGGGACTCCTAAAAACTATTTTGTCTATTTTGATTTTTATAGGGAGCCGAAATCCTCTTTAAAACTTCCGAATAAAAATCTGTGCAAAATTACATGAAAAACTTGGGTTTTCCAAGCGCAAGAAATGGAAAAAAGTTTTTTTACAGAGGGAATAGATATTTTTCCCGATGAAACATGTTATTTTTTATATCTACCCAAATCAAAAAATACAGCAAGTGCCAGAATAATCCTTTCCTGTCCAAAAATTAGGCACGGATTTTGTTGTAATTTTTCTGAGATATTTCCATATAAGCAAGTATCCAAACATAAATTAAAAAATCGTATCATAATGAAAAAGACATTTTTAGCAGTTGTATGTTGCATCATGATGACGCAAGGGTTTGCACAGACATCCGATGACGCAAACGTTCCGGAAATAACGTTCGAGAAGACCGTTTATGATTTCGGAACCATAGAGTTGAACGGCAAAGCCGAGGCTGAGTTTGTATTTACCAACACGGGAAAGTCGCCGCTAATTATCAGGAGTTGCGACGTTACCTGCGGATGTACTGCGGCCATATGCCCGAAAAATGAACCGATCAAGCCGGGTGAAAAAAGCTCGATTAAAGTGACGTACAACAACACTCATTTGTCGTCTTCGTTCAACAAGAGCGTGATTATCAATTCAAACGCAAAAACGCCAACCATCAATTTGATCGTCAAGGGGGTGGTTGCGAATGCGAATACAGTCAATACCGCAACATCCCATTAATTTGTGGATGTTCCCGTACCATGCGTGGTTGCCTGTATCCAAAAAAGAGGTAGAAGCGCGGGGATGGAGGGAATTGGACGTCATTCTTTTTTCGGGTGATGCGTACATAGATCACCCCTCTTTTGGTGTTGCCGTTATCGGGCGTGCATTGGAAGCGGAAGGATTACGGGTGGCAATAGTGCCGCAACCGAATTGGCGCGATGATTTACGCGATTTTAAAAAGTTGGGCGTGCCGCGGCTTTTCTTTGCCGTGTCGTCAGGATGTATGGATAGCATGGTGAATCATTACACTGCCGGCAAACGTTTGCGCAGCAACGACGCCTATACGGCAGGTGATGTGGCGGGATTTCGTCCCGATTATGCTGTTGCCGTATATACGCAGATACTGAAACGGCTCTATCCTGCCGTCCCTGTAGTGATAGGCGGCATTGAGGCTTCTTTGCGTCGTTTCACGCATTACGACTATTGGCAGGACAGGCTCAAACCGAGCATCATGGTCGAAAGCGGTGCAGACATGCTGGTATATGGCATGGGTGAACATGCCATATTGACAGTTGCCCACCTCCTGAAAGCCGGAAAAAATATCAAGGAACTGACAGATCTTCCGCAAACTGCCTACCTTGCAGAACGGATGCCGGAAAGCAACCGCTACATCGTTTTGCATCCGTTTGAGGCCTGTATGACGGACAAAAAGAAGTTTTCCGAAAATTTTTGCGCCATAGAAACAGAGTCGAACAAAATGTATGCAAACGGGCTGATAGAGCCTGTTGCGGGAAAATATACGGTGGTAAACCCTCCGCAGTATTTGCCGGACGAACGCCATGTGGACTTTGCTTTCGACCTGCCCTACACCCGTCTACCACACCCAAAATACAGAAACAAGCATATTCCGGCTTTCGAGATGATCAAACATTCGGTCAATATTCATAGAGGATGTTTCGGCGGATGCAGTTTCTGTACCATTTCGGCGCATCAGGGAAAATTTGTTGTATGCCGTTCCGAACGGTCGGTGCTTGACGAAGTGCGGAAGATAGAACACATGCCTGATTTCAAGGGACATTTGTCCGATTTGGGCGGACCGTCGGCAAACATGTTCGGAATGAAAGGGAAAAATGTCGCACTTTGCGAACGTTGCAGTCGCCATTCCTGCATCTATCCGCTCATCTGCAACAATCTCGACACAAGTCACGAACGGTTGCTGGCGCTTTACCGCACCGTTCGCCACATGAACGGCATCAAAAAAATAAGCGTCGGCAGCGGCATACGCTACGATTTGCTGTTGAACGGCAACGGATTCATCTCGCCGTCACATGCGGAATATTTCGAGGAATTAGTGCGGTATCATGTCTCAGGACGCCTGAAAGTAGCGCCCGAACACACTTCGCCTCACGTGCTCCAAACCATGCGCAAGCCGTCTTTCGATTTGTTCGTGCAACTGCAAAAGGAGTTTCAGCAGATTGACCACACCTGTCAGTTGCGGCAACAATTGATTCCGTATTTCATCTCCGGTCATCCCGGTTGTGGAGATGTCGATATGCGGCAACTGTCCGCCACCGTGCGCCGTTTGAAAATGAATCGCCCAGAACAGGTACAGGACTTCACGCCCACGCCCATGACGCTGTCGTCGGTGATGTTCTATTGCGGATTCCATCCGTACGGCGGTGAAAAACTGTATGTGGCGCGGCAAAGAGAAGAGAAACAACGCCAAAAAGAGTATTTTTTCCGGTAGGAATATTTCGGACTCAGGTTACAAATTTGCCGTAGATAACCCCAAAAAATAAATCGAATATTCAGGGCAAACACATCTTACTTAGTCGCCCCTTAGCACTGTCGTGATCTTCTGCCGATGTTACCATATATGTGATTATTAAGTTGGTGACCGATGGATCATTCGCAAAAATGCAGCATTGGATAATTTCGGCACGGATTTTGCGGAAAGCACATCTCGTAAATATCTTAATTAATTTTAATCATCTTAATTTTTAAAATCGCATGAAAAAAAATAATTTTTGGGTAATGGCGACATTAGTGTTGTCGTTAGGTTTAAACGGATGTGGCAAGGAAGATCCTGCCGCTGAACTAAATGTGGACAGAAACAAGGTGGCTACGGTGTCCGGTATTGCCCACGCTACGCTTGACGGCATTTCAATCGTAAAGCAATATGCTCCTCAAGGCACAAAGGTGTTCCTGAAAGTGGAATACACCGAATTGAGCAGCGGCGCTTCCACAGGCGTTTATCTGCTGGAAACCACGGTGGGTGCAAGCGGCAAGTTTGAGTTCCAAAACGTCCCTGTGTCCAACAACGGCGCTACCGTTACGATTACAGGCGACGAATTTGTTCATTCCTACACGATGCCTAACCCGAGTTTGGAGTTTCCGAACGGGACAAAAAATGAAATGCGCAAATATCACACCAGCTCCGTTTACGCCTCCATCAATGTCGGTTCTACAGCCTTCGTGACATTGGAATACGGAACAGGAAGCTTGTTTGAATAATGCTTTCCATGTTTATTGTCAACAAAAAAATAGAAAATAACATGAAGAAAATCATTTTATCATTCGGCATCCTCTGTATGGGTTTTGTCGCGACGGGACAGGATTTTGCCGTGGAAGAGGCTGAAACTACTGATAATACGGTATTTGTAAACAGACGTGGCATTCCCGTCCTTCCCAAGGCAGGCGACTTTGCCTTAGGTATTGACGCCACTCCTTTTTTGCGTTATCTGGGCAACGTAGCGAACAATACCACCGGTAATGCCGCTCCTCTGTTCAACGGCGTGAGCAACACCATTTACGGGAAATATTTCATTGCCGACGATCGCGCCATTCGCGCCAAACTGCGCCTGAATATCTATCAGGATCAGCATAAAGGCACAGTGGCGAATGATGCGGAGGTAGCCCGTAACCCGCTGAATCCCTTTGCTACCACCGTGGATGTTCAGAGAATATCCACACAGGATGTGGCATTGACTGCAGGCTATGAATTTCGCAGAGGACGCGGGCGCGTGCAGGGTTTCTATGGCGGTGAAGTCAGCATCGGCTACAAAGGCGGTAAAACCGTGTACGAATACAGTAACCCGCTGACGGCGCTCAACCAGAATCCTTCGACTGCCGATTTCGGCGCAAACCTGATTTCCAGCGGCCTATCGGCTCAAGACCGTATCACCGAACAGGTGTCGGGCGCTACGCTTTCCGCTTCCGTTGCGGGTTTCGTGGGCGTGGAATATTTCTTTGCCCCGCAGATTTCTATCGGCGGCGAACTCAACCTCGGCTTAGATTACAGCACGAAAGCACAGGACGAAATCACCGCAGAAGGCTATGACGCCGCCAACGACAAAATCCAAACCTACAGCAAGCGGGAAAGGAGTAAGAGCGACCTTGCCGGCACCGCAGGCATCAGGACGATTACATCGGGCAGCATCTTCCTGCTGTTCCACTTCTAAATCCGTTGCGTTTGTGATATTAAAGGGAGGATGTCCGTTGGGCGTCCTCCTTTTGTTTTTGCAGCTTTCAGAATGAATAAAACAGGGTGACTTGAACGGTGGTTCCCTGCGGGGTATAGGTCTGGTTGGCAAATACCGTTCCTACCTGCCGGCGGTTGTTTAAGATATTCCGGGCGGCAAGCCGTGCATCCAGTCCGCGAAAAATGCCTTCGTAAAGCAATGAGGCGTCCAGATACATCTGATGGTTGACGTAGAAATAGCGGAATTTGTGTGTTGTAGCGTTGTAATGCGCATAATCGGAGGTGGGCTGTCCTGTGAAATAGTTCATGCTCGGGGAAAAACTCAATTTGTCGAAGATTTTGAAATCCCCGCCCATACTGCCGCTCACTTTCGGGACGGCAATCATTTCGCCTTTTTCATTGACCGTCACCGACGTAGGGACTACTGATCCGTCCTGAACGAGCGGCGTTGTCGCTTTTTGCGTGAATCCGGTCTTGTTGACAGTGGCGTTTGCCCAGACGGAAATATTCGGGGAGAAGGTGGTTTTCCATGTCGCTTCAAAACCCCAGCCTTTGAAATTACCCACATTCATGAAAGGTTCAAACCACGAAATGAAATTTTTCAGGTACTGATAGTATGCCACCAGCGAGATCCTCATGATGTCGCCGAAGAATATGTTTTCCAGTTCGACGGTCATCAGTTGTTCGGGTTGGGTCACCATCCTACCGTTCCGTTGAGGATTGTTTTGGTCCCACACGTTCAGGTGGCTGGCGCGCGCCGACGGATAACGGGTGGCTGTGTTGAACATCAGTTTGGTGGTGAAATATTTTTTGGGACTGTAAATGAGGGCTACACGCGGACTGATGGACACGCGATTCCGTTCCAGAATGGAATGGTAATCGGCTCTGATGGCAGCAAGTAATTTGATCCGGTCGGATATGCCGAACTTGTCGGATACATAACCGCCTATGCTGTATAAATCGCTGTTGGGAATCAACGGATGTTCTACGATGACTTTTTCAAACCTGTCGGGGTTTGTCCCGCTCCATGGATAATAGGCATGTACCGAATCCGCATAGTCCAGCACTACATTGTCCCGTTCCTGATAATATCCGAATTGAATGCCAGCTTGCAGGAAATTCCGTGTGCCGGTATGGTGGACGCCTGCTTCCGTTTTGAAGGAATTCTGTTTCATTTCCAGGTTATTCGGCTGTTTTACTCGTTTGTTGTTGATGCTTGCGGTGAACAGCAATTCCATCCGGTTGGTCGGTTTGCTTTTGTGCTTCACCACCAGCGCATTCACAAAGTCCTGATTGCGCAGTTTTTCCCGTTCTTCCAGCGAAATCGATCCCGCCCATCCTATTCTTGAGGAGGCGTAACTCAGCGACGTCATGCCGATAGACCAGTTTTCGTACTGTCCGCCTGCTGTCAGGAAAAAGCTGGGATACATCCGTTGCGGCATGGTGCTGCCTGCCTTGCTTAACGCTTCATACACCGATCCTTCTTCCACTGCGCCCGTTTTGTAAGCGTTCCATCCTTCGCGCCGTATGCCCGTAAAAGTTACGGACACGCTTTTGTCGGTATCCCAAACCTTACCCAGCAGCGCATTGACCGACCATTCATCCGGAACGCCGGCGGTAACGCTCACCTCGTTCTTGTAGGGTTTGCGCGGTATCATATTGACGGTGGCGGCAAGGCTTTCTGCGCCATACAGCACCGATCCGGGACCGATGATAATTTCGATGCGTTCCATGTTACTCAGGTTGATCGAGTTGTTGAGCATGTCGGGTTCCGACATCTGGTTGATGCCGTGCCCGTCCACCATGAACATGATTTTCTCGTTGTCGTTGGGCGCAATACCGCGTACTTGAGCCACATACTGCACGTCTTTCATGAATACGCCGAACCCCGGAATGTTTATCAGCACCTCACGCAGGTTTTTGTACCCCCGCCGCTTGATGGTTTCGTGCGTCACCACGTGCATAACGTTGGGCGCTTCTTCCATTGCTTCTTCGGATCGCGACGAAGTGCTTACCGTTTCATACAACTCTTCCATCGACATACCGACAATCAGGGACAACGCCGCAACGTCTTCAAGCGGCAGTACGTATAATTGCTCGACGGTCATGTGCAACACCTCCTCTTTGCTCATATCCTTAACCGCTTTTGTCTGGGCAAACAGACCGCAGGGCGTGAGCAGGAACGACAGAAAAAGGAAATGCCGTAATACCTCCATAAATTCACGTTTCCGAAGACGATCCATCCGTTCTGTGATTCCGGCGGATAATGCGAATTGTAGCCGTTTTGTGCGTATGCAGTTCATGAAAGATATAACAATATTCTTGATACAAAATTAAATGAAAAACATTGGTTTTCCAAGCGTAAGAAATGAAAAAAAGTTTTTTACAGAGGAAAGATACAAAAAGTTGAGATTGAGTGTACCCGCAAGAAAAAGTTTGTCGCAGCAGGGTCTTTGGGATGTCTTGACAACGCCTAACTGGACAGTCGGGATTATTCTTCGAGCATAAATTGGAATAATGCTCATTGCCGACCGATTAGGATTATTTCAACCCCACCCATTTTTTGATTTCGTTAAGTTTTTGGAGCGCTTCCAGCGGAGTGATGTTGTTGATGTCCGTTTTTCTGATTTCATCGCGGATTTGTTTGAGTACAGGGTCGTCCAACTGGAAGATGGACAGTTGGTAGCCCTCGCGTTTGTATCCGAGTTCGGCGACGGGTTTGGCGGAAACACCCTTGTTGTTGTGGCTTGATTCGAGTTCTTTGAGGATTCCTCCGGCGCGTGCCACAATGCTTTTGGGCATGCCTGCCATCTGCGCCACATGGATGCCGAAACTGTGTTCGCTGCCGCCCGGCTTCAGTTTCCGCAAGAAAATCACCTTATTGTCTGTTTCTTTTACCGACACGTGAAAGTTTTTGATGCGGGCAAAAGTGTTTTCCATTTCGTTCAGTTCGTGATAATGGGTAGCAAACAGTGTTTTTGCCTTGGCAGTCGGGTGTTCGTGGATATATTCCGCCATTGCCCACGCGATGGAAATGCCGTCGTAAGTGCTGGTGCCGCGACCTATTTCGTCCAGCAGGATAAGGCTGCGCGAAGAGAGGTTGTTCATGATGCTTGCCGCTTCGGTCATTTCTACCATAAATGTGGATTCGCCCAGCGAGATGTTGTCCGACGCGCCCACTCGTGTAAAAATTTTGTCCACATAGCCTATTTCCACACTTCCTGCCGGCACGTAACATCCCATCTGTGCCATCAGCACGATGAGCGCTGTTTGTCGCAGCAGCGCCGATTTTCCCGACATGTTGGGTCCCGTAATAACAATGATTTGCTGTTCTTCGTTGTCCAGGTACACATCGTTTGCCACGTAAGGGCTGTCCGGCGGGAGGAATGCCTCAATCACCGGATGCCGTCCCTGCGTGATGCGGATGCTATTGCCTTCGGTGATGACGGGTTTGGTATAGCGGCGCTGGGCGGCTACCCGTGCAAACGAACGGAGACAGTCTAACCGCGCTATCAGGGAGGCATTGAGTTGTATAGCGGGTATGTAGCCGGCTACGGCAGCCGTCAGGGAGGCGAACAGCTCTGTTTCGAGCGTCAGGATTTTTTCTTCCGCGCCCAGAATTTTTGTCTCGTATTCTTTCAACTCTTCGGTGATATAGCGTTCGGCGCTCACCAGCGTCTGTTTGCGTATCCATTCCGGCGGCACTTTGTCTTTGTACGTGTTACGTACTTCAATGAAGTAGCCGAACACGTTGTTGAAGTCCACTTTCAGCGAAGATATGCCGGTAGTTTCGATGGCGCGCTGTTGCAAATCCGCCAGATAGTCTTTTCCGGAGTGCTGGATATAACGGAGTTCGTCCAGTTCCGGGGAGACGCCGGAGGCGATCACGTTGCCTTTGGCGACCATAGCCGGCGGGTCGGCGGTCAGTTCCCGCGTAATGCGGTCGCGGATGGTGGCGCAGTCGTTGAGTTGTTCCGCAATTTGTCTGAGCGGTTCGTTGCCGGAATTCAGGCACAAACTTTTTATCGGAGCGATTGCTTCCAGGGAATTTTTCAGTTGCATCAGGTCGCGCGGCGTTATGCGTCCCGCTGCGACTTTGGCTACGAGTCTTTCCATGTCGCCTGTCTGTCTGAGTTGTTCTTCCAACGCTTCAGCCGCATCCTGCTGCGTGTGGAAATATTCCGTCATGCTCAGCCGTTCATTGATGCTGCGGATGTCTTTCAACGGAAGTACGATCCATCGTTTCAGCAAACGTGCGCCCATCGGCGAAATCGTACGGTCAAGCACTTCGCAAAGCGGGTGTCCGCCTTCGCCGGTAGGGTACAGCAGTTCCAGATTGCGTATGGTGAACTTATCCAGCCACATGTGGGCATTTTCGTCAATGCGGGATATTTTGTTGATGTGCCCCAGTCGGTTGTGGTTGGTAATGTCCATGTATTGCAGGATGGCGCCGGCAGCCGTAAGAGCGACGGTGTATTCGTCAATGCCGAATCCTTTCAGATTCACCACATTGAAATGGTTCAGTATCTTTGTGCGCGCTACGTCGGGGACAAAAGCCCAATCATCCAGCATCGAGAGATAAAAACGGACGCCGAAAATTTCCTTGAAGCGGCTTTGACGGCTTCGTTCCAGCAATATTTCTTTGGGATTGAACCCGCTTAGCAGTTTGTCGATATAATCCGGCTGACCTTCCGCAAGCAGGAACTCGCCTGTAGAGATGTCCAAAAATGCTGCTCCCGTTATGTTTTTATCGGCATGGACACAAGCCAGAAAATTATTCTCCTTGTTGTCCAGCACATTGTCGTTGAGCACCACGCCCGGTGTTACCAATTCCGTAATACCCCGTTTGACCACGGTTTTAGCGGTTTTCGGGTCTTCCAGCTGGTCGCAGATGGCTACGCGCTGCCCTGCCCGCACCAACCGAGGCAAATATGTGTCCAGCGCATGGTGGGGAAAACCTGCAAGTTCTACGGAAGACGCACTGCCGTTAGCTCTGCGGGCAAGGGTGATGCCCAATATTTCGGCTGTGCGGATGGCGTCTTCACCGAACGTTTCATAGAAATCGCCCACACGAAACAGCAATACGGCGTCGGGGTGTTTTTCCTTGATGCTGTAATATTGCTTCATTAAAGGCGTTTCAACATATTTCTTTTCCATATATGGAAACATTTATCGTGCAAAGGTAATGTACAAAAAGGAAAAATCAAAGTGGTTTTGTCATAAAAAATAGCGAATATTACAAATTGCAATATTCGCTACTCTTGTCAGATCGATTTATGCGGTAAAAACCGGCGTTTTTGCGTTGATTATTTTTTCGTTATTCCCTGCGGCGATGAAAGTTCCGTTTTACCTTCCACGTACTTTGTTGCAAGTTTGTGCAATTCGGCGACCACATCTTTGTATTTCGGGTCGGTAACGAGGTTGCGCAATTCGTGGGGGTCGTTGACGGGATCGGTGAGGAAAGCGCCTGCTCCGTGTCCGAAAAACTCGGCATAACGCCAGCGCTCCGTACGCACCGCTACGCCTGTGATGCCTTTGCCATGCTCATTCCACACCGTATATGCGGGTCGATCACGTTCCGACAGGGGATTGTCCAGCAGCGGGCGCAGACTTACTCCGTCCAGGTCTTTGTATTCCGGCAATCCGCATAAATCCACCAAAGTCGGGTAGATGTCCAGCAGTTCCACCGTGCGGGGCGAGGAAGTGCCATTACCTTTGGCTCGCGGGTCGAGGATGATGAACGGCACACGAGTGCCCTGTTCCCACAACGAACCGGCTTTCGACCATTTGCCCTTTTCGCCGAGCTGGTAACCGTGGTCGCTCCAAAACACGATGATGGTATTATCACGCAGACCCTGCCGGTCAAGTTCGTCAAGCACCCGTCCGACATTCCAGTCCACATAGCTGACACAGGCCAGATAGGCGCGGATCATGTCGCGGGCATCTTCGGGCGATGCGGAACGGCTGATGAACAGGTCGGCCGTATTGGGACGTATGGAACCTGCGGGAAATCCTACAGGTATGCTTGGCAGCGACGCAAAGTCTGGCGGCAACGGTATGTTTTCGACAGGATACAGGTCAAAAAATTCTTTGGGCGCAATGAGTGGGGAATGGGGTTTGACGAGTCCGCAGGCGATGAAAAAAGGTTGCCCCGTTTCTTTGCTGCGTTTGATGTACTCTATGACGCGGTTTGCCACGCGGGTATCGCCCTGCTCTCCTACAGCGTCACCTGTAACGGCTTCCCATCTGTCCGAATGGGCGGCTTGCCCCAAGTCGGCACGGGTCATCCGTTCGATATGGGCAAGGTACTCCTCATCGGACACATACGCCGGAATATTTTTGCTCACAGGCAAATCCCGTCTTCTGCTTTCGCCTCCTTCCGTCCATGCTTCGGCGTCGTCCATTCCACCGTGAAAGACTTTTCCGCTACGCAGCGTGGCATATCCGTGCTGACGGAAATATTTCGGCAGGCTGATCCAGTCCGGATAAGTGTTGCCAAAAAATTCACTCATGGCGTTTCCGTACAAATCTCCGGTTGTGGGACGCCGTCCGGTGAGCAACGATGCTCGCGAGGGGCCGCTGAGCGGGTACTGGCAATAGGCGCGTTCGAAGCGTACGCCTTGCTGCGCCAACCGGTCGAGATTGGGGGTATGCGCCAACCGGCTACCGTACACGCTCAACTCGGCGCGCATGTCGTCGGAAATCAGGAACAGTACGTTCATGCGTTTTTTGTCCGTTTGTCCGTCCGGCTGCGATAAGGCAGGAGCGATTGAAATGGATCCCAACACTGCGCTTGCTGTCAGTAATTGGGCATGATGTGTCAGATCAACTGTCATGGATTAAAGGTTTGGTTTTAAATCGTTAAAATTCAATAAAATAAAGACAAATAAATCAGGCTTTCCCGAAAGCAAATATAGTGAAAAATTTCGATAATTCCAACCATCAATATCCGGAATTTTGATTGGGCGCTTCTAATAATTAATGGATAAATTAAGTTCGTTTACAAATTTGTATCGTTGCAGTCAGATTCAAGATAATTCACGATGAACAGCAAAAATACAGAAAAACAGGCAATATCAGTCTATTTGACACTCACCACGCTACCGAACAATTGAAACAAAAGGGCAATCCTCTCTATCGCTTACTCAAAGTGATTGATTTTGAGATGTTTCGCTCGGAGCTGGAAGAAAATATGCTTAATCACGATAAGAAAAGCAATGTCGGCGCCAAACCGATAGACGTTGTTTTAATGTTTAAGTTGTTGATATTGCAGCGTTTATACAATATTAGCGATGAAATGCTGGAAGAACAAATTATTGACCGTCAGAGTTTTAATGATTTTCTCGGACTATCGAGCGGAGATAAAGTTCCCGATGCTCAAACGATATGGCTGTTCAAAAACAGAGTAATTGAAAAAGGGTTGGAAAAGATTTTGTTTAAACAGTTTAACGGCTATTTGGACGGTCTTGGGCTGTTCATCAACGAGGGGCACATTATTGACGCGAGTTTTGTTGAAGTTCCCCGTCAGCGTAACCACAGAGATGAAAATAAGCAAATCTTTGTTTTTCTCTTTTTCCATATGGTTTACGACTATTTCGAGCATAGCCTCGTGCGGGATACGTACGAGAAAAGACAGCTGGAAAATCCGCCTCAAATGGAGCTTATAGAAGAAAACATATACGCCAAAGAGCTTGAA
>JAISWR010000115.1 GCA_031270985.1 Bacteroidales bacterium
ACCACAGAGGACACGGAGAACACAGAGTTTATTTTTCCTCTGTGCCCTCTGTGATCTCTGTGGTTAATAATCATCCTAATCAAAAAAGGCAATAGCACCTCAAAAAAAGATTTAGCCAAAATCGGAAAGATACGAACAGCGTGTGACGGCGTCCCTGTAAAAATTCGTTTTGCCGTATCTGTTTTTCAACCGGCTGAAATGCGGATTGTTGGTAAGGTAGTTGCCGGGCATCCTGCCTGTTTGCTGTTGCCACACATATACGGGGGCGGTCATTTGGCGGCAATAGGAGGCATAGAACAGGCATTGCGCCTTGAACTCATTGTTGCGCGACCGGTTGAAGGCTTGCATGAAACAGTCATGCGCCGTGCCGACCTGATAATAATAATACATTTCATCGTGGGGTTGCACTGTTTCCCACATGTTTTTATCATGAATCGTCCAGCGATAACTGAGCAACTGCCACGAATTGCCGTAAAAACTCATTTGGAACATTCCGCAGGCATAACGGAACAGATTTTCCGGCGAGGCTTTGTTTTCTTTTATCAACGACTGCAAATCCGCCATTTCCCGTGCAAAAGTGAGTTTTGAGTGGAACGAAAGATGTTCGTTTGGCGCTTTTTTTCGCCCGAACGCTTCGGCTAAGTCAAACGGGTCGTCATTCAGATGGAATACATTTGAGGCGTCGGACAGGTTTTCAAAACATTCTACGGCTTCGTGGAAGCGAAGCGCCCGTAAATGTTTGGTGCCTTTCAGTTCGAGTATGGTATTGGCGGTCAATGCGGCGGCACGGTACAGAAACGCATCGTATTCGTTTGTTTTGTCCGTTGCGGACAACTGCCGCAATGCTTCGTCCAATTGGGCAATCTCAGTATGACGGTCGAGGAAAGTCAAAGCGTCCGGGTTGGGGACGGCATATTGTGCAAATTCGGAATGTTGCAGGGCGATGCTTATACACAATGCCGCTTTCACGGGTTGTCCACATTTCAGGTACAGGTCGGGCAGTTTTTCGGCGAAATAGTGTGCTGCCACGCGGCTGAGAAAGGAATGATCCGTCGAATTATCGTCGCCGTGCGGCGTGTCATCCTCCCGTTCTTCCTGCAAGCGTTCCAGAATCCACCGCAGTGCGGGCAAGATACGGGTTTCCGAGGCGGCGTCGAAAGGTTCGAGGTCGGTTTCCGTCAGCAATCTGACCACCATCAACTGTTCTGCCGTTTTAGCATCGGGATGCGCCTGCTCGGCAATATCGGCCAACAATGAGGACTGTTCGTGTTCTCCCAGCAGACAGGAGAGGTAAGCGGCAGCGGTGTACCACAACGCCGGATGCTGTACTTCGCCGAGAGCGGCGCAACGTTCCGCCATTTTTTCCAATCGGGCGGCATAGTCTCGGTAAAATTCCCGCTCCTCCCCTTCCCAGCCGTATTCTATTTTGTTGATTTCACGCACCAGCAGGGTTTCGAGATAAGGGCTTGCCGGATGAAGGCGGTAAACAAGGGTCAACGGCTCCATAGTGGGTTCAAAGCGGGTGAATCCAATCATGGCTTGGAGTATCGATTTCTCCGCGTCATCGCGGCATAATGCGCCAAGTCCTACCGTGTCGGCGGTTTTTATTTTCCAGCGAAAAGAAACCATCGCCGCATCGCTGTAGCGTGGACATTCGTCAAACACGCGCGCATACGCATAGAGCGATTGCGCATCCGATTCCGCAACGCTCGCATAGAATGACATTGCCCACAGTATCGCCATGTCATTCCTGTTGGCAAACGGTTCGATCATCTCGCGATAATAGCGGAGGCAATCGTCTTTGCGTCCGGCATAAAACGCCATCCTCACCACCTGAAAGGCATACCGCAGGCGCAAAAAACTCTGCTTCGATGCGCGATACAGCAGAACGCCCCTGTGCATGAGCGAATCCTGCTTGCCGACGTCATACGACACCTCCTCCCATGCCTCCGACCGCCTTCCCGCCTGCTGTTCACAGGCTTTGGCGTACAGCAAATAGTTCAGCGAACCGAGATCTCTTTGTTGCACAATGCGCCGCAGCATACTGTTTTTGCGTAGATTCGCGTCTATCGACTGCCACTGCCCATGTCGGGCTTTTGCCTCCGCCGCCTGCACATCCCGCAAATCAACACGGTAGATCAACTGTTCGGCGTCCGCGTTGCTAATGTTGCCGCCCAGATGCCTTTTCCATTCCTTGACATTCTGTGCCCTGTCCGATTGCATTTCTGCGGATGTGTCGTAAATATTCAAGAAACTGAAATAATAATTTTTCCGCTCGAGGATGTCGTTACGGAAATATCCGGTATAATCATCGTCCCTGTCCACGAACCATATACAGGCAAGCAGACAGGCAGTGGCCATGACCGAAAGCATCATGGAGCACATCAAGATTCGTTTGAAATACATCATCAAAAGATTTTTACAAAAATAACGTTTCAGACGTAAAGATGGATTTTATGGCTAAATCTTTTTTTGAGGTGCTATTATATCGCACAAATTATAAACTGTCCGTACACTAAAGCATACGGTTAATAAAGTGTCGTCCCTGCGGGACTTTGCGCTGATGTGATTGCTTGTCCGTAAGCTAAAGCATACGGTTAATAAAGTGTCGTCCCTGCGGGACTTTGCGTGATAGACAGTGCCCGTGATTGCTCGTCCGTAAGCTAAAGCATACGGTTAATAAAGTGTCGTCCCTGCGGGACTT
>JAISWR010000131.1 GCA_031270985.1 Bacteroidales bacterium
GTGGTTCCCTGTATCTTGAGAACGTTTGAAGACCTTTCATATTTGCCTAATCGGGAAAAGCACACCGTTTTTCGGACACCTCCACAGGATGGGAACGCAGGACAGCGACTAAGTCCGCAGGGACGATACTTTATTTCATAGCATATTGAAAAATAAAGATAAAATGAGTTACGTACAATTACTTATTCACGCAATAGTTCGTACTTACAAAAGCGAACTGACACTCCCGCCGGATGAGCGAGTGAGATTTCTATATCAAGAGATGTATGGCATTATCAAAAATAAAGACGGACGTCATTATCGCATCAATTCTCCGCTCCGCGTCTTGTAAGCGGCTCATACAGCCTGCTGTCCGGCGGAAGCATCACCGGCGGAAAAACCGTCAACGGATACAACACCGGCGGAACCTATTCGGGCGGAACCATGAAAGGATTCAGCCTGTAAATTTCGGACAAAACCATTGTCCCCTTGCATGAAATCGGAGATGCCGAATATCGGGTTTCCCTGTTGTTATAGATGCCTCGTCGAAACTTTTTATATCCCGTCGAACATAAAAATTCCGATCCGGTGTAGCCTCCACGTTATTAACATACCGGTGTTCATTATTTTTAATGCGAAAATATTTGTCATATTCAAAAAAAAGATAGTACTTTTACGAGATTTTTAATCCCGGTTTAATGGAATAATATGTTGAAGAGAATATTTGCATTTTGCATTATTGCGGTATTTTGGTGTCACGGAGGATTTGCGCAAAAAAGACTGTCCGAATACGACTCCGAAGCATCATTCCGGCAGGCGTTGGAGCTCTACGAAAAAGGGATGTATGCCGCCTCCCGCAAATGTTTTGTCGAAGTGATGTCAAATGCTGCGGATCGTCGCAATTTTATGTACACCGATGCGCAGTATTACACCGCATTGTGCGCCATCGAACTGAACCAGAATGACGCGGAAAACCTGCTGAACCGTTTCATCAAAGACAATCCCGATCATCCCAAAACGCCCACCGCAAATTTCCGGTTGGCTAAATATCATTATAACGGCAAAAGATATAAAAAAGCCATCGAACGGTTTGAAATAGTGTCGCCGCGTGAACTGAACGCCGATCTTGCCGCAGAATACCATTTCATCATGGGACACAGTTATTTCATGGAACACGACAACATTAAGGCGCGTGCATCTTTCTTTCAGGTTAAGGACGGCAATTCCAAATATGCCGTACCTGCCATCTATTATTATTCGCACATCAACTATATCGACAAAAATTACGAAACCGCGCTTCAAGGCTTTTTGACGCTTCACAACGACGAAACATTCGGCAGCATCGCGCCTTACTATATTTCCCAAATCTATTTCATGCAGGAAAAATATGATCTGGTGGTGGAAAATGCACCGGATTTGCTGAACGAAGTCAATGAAAAACGCAAAGCCGAACTGATGCGCATTGTAGGCGAATCCTATTACCGAATGGAGCGATTCAAGGAAGCCATCCCCTATCTGGAACATTACATCGGCAGCAAAAGCCCGACGGTAGAAGATAACTACCAGTTGGGATATGCTTATTATCATTCCGGAGATTACGCGAACGCCATCCAGTATTTTGAGAAAAGCGCCAACAGCACAAGCACGCTGGGACAAAATGCGTTGTGCCATTTGGGCGACTGCTATGTCAAAACGGGTGACAAACATAAGGCGCGGCTGGCGTTTTCATCGGCTTCGCAAATGAATTACGACCCCGTTACGCGGGAAAACGCTCATTTCAATTTCGCCGTTCTTTGCTACGAACTGACGATGTCACCTTTCAACGAAGCCATCAAAAGTTTCAACGACTATATCCTCAAATATCCCTATTCCGACAGAGTGGATGAGGTATATAACTATCTGGTGGCCGCCTATACTACTACACGCAACTATCGAATGGCGCTGGAATTTATCGAAAAAATACGCGTCAAAGACGACAAGGTGAACCGCGCCTACCAGCGGGTGGCTTTTTTCCACGGGATAGAACTGTTCAACGACCTGAAATTTTCCGACGCCATAAACCTGTTCGACACATCGCTGAAAAACGACCGTTTTGACAAAATACTTGCCGCACGCTGCCATTATTGGAAAGCCGAAGCGTTTTATCGCCTGCAACGTTATCGCGAAGCATACGAGCTATACCGCAAATTCTCTTCCTTACCGGACGTATCGCAAACCGAAGAATACAAACAGGTGAATTATGGATTGGGATATGCTGCGTTCAGTCAAAAAAACTATGAAACAGCGCTCGGCTGGTTCACCAAATATGTGGAAAACGCGGGTAACGCCGCTTCCAAAACCATTGCCGACGCCTGCAACCGTATCGGCGACTGCTATTTCATGAAGCCCGCATACTGGGTAGCCCTCGAACACTATGACAAGGCGATTCGTTACGGCCTTTCCGCGCCGGATTACGCATATTTCCAGAAAGGGTTTACATACGGGCTGGTAGATCGCCCCGAAAGAAAAATCGAAACGCTGACGCAACTGCTGGAAAAATATCCCGCATCATCCTATGTACCCGACGCACTGTACGAGATGGGGAAGAGTTACATCACGGTAGGCAACCCGCAGCAAGCCATCAACTCATTCAACAAACTGATTGCCGACCACCCGAAAAGCAGTTACGTAAGCAAATCGTTGCTACAGTTGGGGATTGTATATTACAACACCGACAAAAACAACGAAGCGCTGACGTACTACAAAAAAGTCATTGCGGATTATCCCGCTTCGCCCGAAGCACGCAATGCCCTGCTTGGCGTCAGGACCGTGTACGTGAGCATGAACAACGTGGATGCTTACGTCAGCTATGCCAACAGCCTCGGCAGTTTTGCCAACGTGAGCCTCAGCGAACAGGACTCGCTGACCTATAAGGCTGCCGAAAACCTGTACATGTCGGGAGATTGCGAAAAATCCGAAAAAAGCCTGAAACAATATCTGGATCGTTTTCCATACGGAAATTTCAAGATAAATGCTACCTTTTACATGGCCGATTGCCTGTTGCGCGAAGGAAAACTTGACGAATCCATGAAAGGTTTTGAATTTGTGATTGACCAGCCACGCAACATGTTTACCGAACAAGCGCTCATGTCGGCGTCGGCAATCTATTTCAATCAGGGAAAATTTGAAGAAGCGCTGAAGTCATACAAAAAAATGGAAATCGAAGCGGAAATAGCAAGCAACGTGCTGGATGCAAAAATCGGAGTGATGCGCAGCCTCTACCTGCTGAAACGCTACGGAGAAACCGTTGCCGCCGCACAAAAGGTGCTCAATGACAAAGAAATTCCGGAGGAAAATGTCCGCGAAGCCACCTTTATTCTGGCACGTTCCTTTCATGAAGACGGAAACCTTAACTCTGCGCTGGACGAATACCGTAAAGTGGCAAAAGAAGTCAGCAGCATGGAAGGGGCTGAAGCCAAATACCGCATCGTCGAAATTCTGGCACAACAGAAAAAATGGGCAAACGTCGAAGAAGAAGTATTTGACTTCGTTGCCAAAAATACGCCTCATCAATATTTCATGGCGAAAAGTTTCATCACGCTGAGTGATGTTTATGCGGCGCAAAATGATGATTTTCAGGCTATCCACACCCTGCAAAGCGTTATAGACAACTACGAGTCAAAAGAGGACGGCATTGTGCAAACGGCAACAGAGAAGAAAACAGCCCTCGAAGCCAAAGCAAACGCCGTACAGAAGCAGGATCAGGAAGATATTGAGGTGCAAATCAAATAACAGTAAAAAATGAACCGGACAAATCATTCGTTTTTGTATATGATACGGATTTTGAAACCACAGTTGATACGGTGTTGCGTGACGGTAATTCTGTGGTGTGCCACCATTGCGGTGCAGGCGCAACAGGATAACCTGAACAAGGAATTGATACTGATACGTCCTTATGAACCGTCGGTGACAGATGCCCAGAAGATCGGCGTGCTACCCGACCTGAACGACACCGTACGCATTCAGCCGTCATTTGAATACGCCATCAAATCCCGCCGCATAGATACACATCCGGACATTACCCCCATTACGGCGGCAAAATTACAGCCATTGCCGCAAGAAAAATTGTACACGGGTTTTATAAAAGCGGCAATGGGCACCAATGCTACGCCGTTCCCCCTACTGGAAGGCGTTATCAACACATTGCGCAACGACAAATATGCGCTGGGCGCACTTGCCAAATACAACATCTCACTGGGGCAAATCAAAATGGACGACGAAAAATCAAAATTCGGCGGATACGGCGAAGCCAAAGGCGAAATATTCGGGCAAAAATTTTTCCGCAACTCCTACATGTACGGCAATCTGGGCATTTCAGGTCTGGAAACTTACAATTACGGTTATCATCCGGATAACGACCCCCATCTGGACAAGACGGACATCCGCAAACGCTATTCTTTCGCTGATGCGCAAATCGGCGTCCGGTCATCATATTTCCTCACCAACAAACCGAATTACATCCTGCAAGCATCCTACCGCTACGCGGGCAACAAAATTAAAACGCCTGCCGCCGCAAAATACAAGGAAAACGCAGTGAAAGTGGAAGCAGAACTGGACAATAACATGTTCGGCGGCAATTTCGACTTCACGTATTTCTCGCGCAACAACACATTCGATTCTTTGCGCAACAGCCTCGTCGCCGGCATCAACCCATGGTTCATCATGGACAACGACAGCATACGTCTGGAAGTGGGAATGCGGATAGCAGCATACCGGAACAGCAACGGCACACTGCACCCCAAGGTATATCCCAAAGTGGAGTTCCGGTTCACACTGCTCAAAGATGTGTTCATCCCCTTTGTAGGCATCAACGGGAATCTGAAAATCAACAACTTTTACAACATGGTGAACGAAAACCCGTACATCACACCCGGACTAACGGCGCCCGTCACCAATTCGTGGCTGAACATCTATGCAGGTCTGAAAGGCAGCATCACCACCAAATTCTCCTATTACCTGAAAGTGGGATTCTCCTCATCGGAAAACGAGTATTTTTTCGTGAACGATACCGCCTTTTCAAAGGCGCAAAACCATTTTACGGCGGTCATCGACGATTTGAACACTTTCGATCTCGAAAGCGAGATATTGTACAATCCCGTGGAACAAATCGAATTGCGTTTGAAAATCGATTACAGGTATTACGAGCCTTCCAAAGAAAAATATGCATGGCTTCGTCCTTGCTTGGAAACCGAATTTTCGGCAAAGTATAAACTGCTGAATAATAAATTGATGCTCACTTTTGACATGTACGGTTTGGGCAAACGGTATGCCAAATCATTCGAAGCGGGAGAAGAACCGCGCCTTCTGAAAGGAGTCATGGATTTCAATCTTGGCGGCGAATACCGTTATCTGAAGAATCTTTCATTCTTTGCCCGACTGAACAATATCACAAATGCAAAATACCATCGCTGGAATTATTATCCTTCACAACGGTTTAATGCGCTGGTAGGAGCGACGTTGAAATTTTAAGTTATATCCTTGGCGCGTTTTCCAGCAAATACCGTTCCGCTTCCGCCGACCACACGCCGTTATTGGTTTTCACCAACACGGCAAGTTGCGCCGCCAGAGGGTCGGTTTTTCCCTTTTTCTCCAATTCATCGAGAGCAGTCAAAGGCAGGTTGATATGCGTGTAAATCAATTTTTTGCCGCCGGGGATATGCGGTAGGTTTTGGGTGGTGTCTATCACAGCATTCAAACCGCCGATGTGTGTAATCATGGCGGACGGGTTAAGCGTTCCGGCGGACATCATGTCCAGCGCTTCGATCATATCGCCGGTGTTGCCGCCGCTCGTACCCACGATGTGGGTGAAAGCGTAATGCACGTTGTAAAAATTCAGTTCCGCTTTGAAAGCAGTGTCCGAAGGTCCTGCGAAAAAGTTGAGGCATCCGTCCTGTCCCAACAGACGATCGGCTTGTTCCACCACCTGTTTTACGGGGGCAAACACCAGCACGTCGTCAAAACCCTTGCCGCCCGTGAGGTTTTTCATATAAGCTTCCGCATCCGGCGTGTCTTTCGTATTGAGGTAGATCAATTTCACCCTGTTCCGTGCGGCTTCTTCAACCGTGTACAGCGATGCGGCACGTTTCAGACGGGTGTCGTCAATGTCGGTTACCACAACCAGTCCAGGGCGGCGCGGGCAATGAATGATGTAGTTAATGGCAGCAAGCCCCATCGGTCCCACCCCTGCGAGAATCGCCATATCGCCGCCCTCTTTGATGCCCATCTCGTGGGCATATACCCCGTTGCGCGTATGGTAACTTGCGTGGAATGCGCCGATCACACACGACATCGGCTCAGCCAGCGATCCGAGGAAAAAGGCTTCCCCAGTGTATTCCAGCAGGCAATTCATCTCCATCACTTCGTTGGGGATGATGATGTACGTGGCGTTGCCGCCGATATAACGGTACGAGTAACCGGGTGCATCCAGGCTGCCTTTGTAGTTCAGTGCAGGCTGGATGGAAAACTTCATTCCGCCACGGAACCTGTCTTGCCACTTCTTGCCCACTTCCACTATTTCTCCGCAAAACTCGTGACCAATCATCACCGGATCGGTCGCCACATCGTTGGGTACACGTTTATGGTCGGCCCCTTGCTGTGCCGCCTTATAACTCGACATGCAAATGCTGTCCGATACCACTCTTGCCAATATTTCATCCTCTTTCAATGCCGGCAAATCAAACTCTTCCAAACGGAGATCGTTTTTTCCGTACAAACGTATTGCTTTGGTTTTCATGATGTAAAAAATTATGCAAATTTACGCAAAAATTACGAGATTTCCAAATACACCCCAAATTGAGAAAGGATGAGTTTGAGTTGCCATGAAATTTCGTAATGAGCAACAGTTCCCAAATGTTTATTTTATTTTTGCTCAATATTTTCTCGCAGCCCTTTTATGAAGCGGTGTAACGCTTGCGTATCTTTTTCCCGTATCATCTCTGTGAGGCCAGACAGTCTGGCTTGTATTTTTTCTATTTGCGGCAAGGTATGGGGATTGAGCAATACCTCGCTCAGCAGGTAGTCGTTTTCGGACAACAGCCCCTGGGCGATGTCCAGATGTTTTTTAAACGTAGTGCCGGGCGCTTCCTGATGCCTCATACATGCAGCAAACACCATTGTAGAGGCAAAAGGTACGGAGAGCGCATATGCCATCGTTTTGTCGTGCTCCTCAAAGGTATATTCGTGGATGTTCAAACGCAACGCCCCGTAAAAGTCGCGGAAAAACTGCTTGCCTTCTTCGTCGCTTTCACTGATGATCACCGCATTTTGCGCGCTTAGTTCTTTCAGGCTCGCAAAAGTGGGACCAAACATCGGATGGGTGGATACAAAACGCCTGCCCAACTGCTGATAATAACGGCACAAGCCGTTTTTCACGGAAGTGATGTCGGAGAGGATGCACTCCTCCGGCAGATACGGTAATATATCATTGAAAGCGGCAACGGTGTTTTGCAGGCTCACCGCGTTGATCACCATTTCCGGAGAAAATGCGGCAATCTGGTCGAATGTCACAAAGCGATAGGTATTGAAGAAATAGCGCAATCGCCGTTTGTCCGTATCAAACACCGCCACGTCATGTTCCAGACACAGCGATTCGACAAACCACGCTCCCATGTTTCCCGCCCCAAGTATCAATATTTTCATGACGGCAAAATTAGATGAAAAACTTGGGTTTTCCAAGCGCAAGAAATGGAAAAAAGTTTTTTTACAGGGGAAAGATACAAATGCGCCTCCCAAGGTTTTTTCTCCTTTCGCTTCAAACATCTGCGTGGGCGTGCCGAGATAATCCGTTATAATCAATAATGTGCCACCCCAACCATAACTTATTGCTTCTGATGCAAGATATATTCTTTTGCCGCGTCGATCAGCGATTGAGCGCGTTGTTGCAGGTGGTCGCATTGGACGGGGGCGGCGTTCGGGTCGAGGGCGTTGCGGTTGCCCCAGGCGCGACAGGCGCCGCCGCAGAGGTAACGACTGGCGCAATCACGACATTTGGCGATGGTATCGACCGTGCAGGCGGCAAGACGGGTGAATTGCGGAGAACGTAACAGGGCGTTCAGTCCGGCGTCGAACACGTTGCCAATGCGGGTATGTTCGCCGCACCACGCGTAGCACGGATACACTCCGCCGTCGGGACGGATAAAGAGATTCTGTCCGATGCCGCAGGTCGTCAGCGGATGAAATTCGGATTG
>JAISWR010000102.1 GCA_031270985.1 Bacteroidales bacterium
TCTTCCAAGATTTAGAATACTGCGGTGACGTACCTTATTATCAATACGATAGGACTCACACAGACGGTAGGTGAAATATACCTTGCCTTTTTTCGGATTACTTTTATCTATCTTCTTAACAAACATAATGTTACATTAAAATTCGACCTTAAAATCGAGCGCAAAGATAATACTTTTTCTCGACATATACAATACAAACACAAATATTCTGGGACTACAAACGACTTTTTGAAAGCCCTGATTTTGTAATGCGCTAATTATGAAATATATTAAAATTGAACACCCTTCAAAACTGCCTGGTTTCCCAACATATTCGTGGTAATTTTTGCCAAGTTGGGTTAAAGCCCCTGTTGGATCGCTACAGGGAACGAATTGAGTTGATATTTTTACCGCCATATTCGCCGGACTTGAATCCGGTTAAGCGTGTCTGGTGGTTAATGCGCAAGCAGGTTACACACAACAGGTGGGTAAAATCCATGAATGAACGCGTGGCGGAGTTTAACCTGTGGCATGGCAATATAGCCAGGAATCAGATAATGTCTGTTTGTAAGCTAATTGAAAATATTTATTAGACTTTATATAAAATCTACCGCAAAGATAATCCATTTCCCCGGCACTGTTAATCCCTAACTCCGCAAAAGATAGGTAGTTATTTCCTATAAAATATTAATATTTAAACCATTACACTGATTTTATAGACTACCTAATTAGGTGGCCTATAAAATCCTAACATACTTTTGTTTACTAAACTATTACAATCATAGACGGGGTAAATATGACGGAGTTAGGGGTTAATACTAACAAATATTCTGGGACTACAAACGACTTCTCGAGCCAAAAATTTTGTAATATGCTAATTATGAAACGCATCCAAATTTTCCACCCCCGCAAATTGCCCCGTTCCCCGACATTTTCGTGACAATTTTTCCCAAGTTGGGTTAAACCGGATGAACGGAAAAACGCGGACAATCGCACGCCTCTCATTCAAAAACCTGTGCAACAGAGCGAAAGCCTGTCAAACGTTGTTACCGTTTGAAATACCCCCTGCGGACGATGCGGAACGTGTTATCGTCTTCCACCTTGACGACGGACGATGCAGACGCCGGATGTATGTCGTTTTGCCGCCACTGTACCACATAATCCACCGCATTTTTTATTTCGTTGTCAATTTTTTCAAAAACCGAAGGTGTGGATGTCCCTGAAATGTTTGCTGAGGTGGACACAACAGGTTTGCCAAACTCACGCAGCAGATCAAGGCAAAATGAGTCGTGCGGTAACCGTATCCCAATGGATCCGTCGTCGGCGACAAGGTTGAACGGCAAATTTTGCGCCGAAGGATAAATAATACTCATCGGCTTGTCGGCATATTCCAGCAACTGCAACGCCACATCGGGGATATTCCGCACATAGCGTTGCAACATGTCCATATCCGCCGCCAGCACCAACAGGCTTTGCTTTGCCGGACGTTGCTTGATTCCGTAAACACGTTCAATAGATGCTGCCCAAGTAGCGTCGCAGCCGATTCCCCACACCGTATCGGTGGGATAAAGGATAATTCCGCCGTTCCTCAGAACGTTTACCGCCTGAATGATGTCGTTCCGGTAAGGAAGGGGCAAATCTTCCGTCAAAACGACATTTTTCGAGTCTGCCATGATGATTATTTTTTCGCAAACTTATACGAAAATCTTCAGATTTACAAAGCGCATTTCTATCGGTCTGCGTATATGTGAGAACTTTTATGTAAATTTGCGGCAAATTAACAGACAAGCAGATTTTCATGACAGCCATCATTTTGATGCACTGCCCCGACCGATCGGGAATTGTGGCCAAAGTCACCGGATTTATCCACAGCAATTGTGGGAATATTGTTGCCTTGGAGCAACATGTGGACAGGAGTATGGGGCGTTTTTTCATGCGTTTGAAGTGGGATTTGGAAAATTTCATGATCCCGAAAGAAAAAATCGGCGATCATTTCCAAACCCTGATAGCTGCTCCGTACGGGATGGATTTTGACCTGTATTTTTCGGAGCAGAAGCCGCGTATGGCAATCTTTGTGTCCAAAATGTCGCATTGTCTGTACGACATCCTCTCACGTTGGGAATCGGGCGACTGGCAGGTGGATATTCCGATCATTATCAGCAATCACACGGAGATGCAACCTATTGCGGAGCGTTTCGGTATCCCGTTTCATTATTTGCCCGTTACTAAAGACAACAAGGCGGAACAGGAAATCCGGCAATTGACACTGTTGCAACGGAACGATATTGACCTTATTGTGTTGGCGCGTTACATGCAAGTGCTCACCAACGATTTCCTGCAACACTATCCCAACAGGGTTATCAACATCCATCACTCGTTTTTGCCCGCGTTTGCCGGCGCAAAGCCCTATCATGCCGCTTATGAGCGGGGTGTGAAAACCATCGGCGCTACCTGCCACTATGTGACCGGAGAACTGGATGCGGGTCCCATCATTGAGCAGGACGTCATCCGTGTAAGCCACAAGGATTCGCTGGATACGTTTATCCGCAAGGGAAAGGATTTGGAAAAAATCGTGCTTTCACGTGGCGTATTTCTACATATCCAGCGCAAGTTGCTGACATACGGCAATCGAACCGTAGTTTTCGGATAATCCGCATCCGCGTACTATGGATTATTCCCAAACCGTGCAGTATCTTTTTGGCGCATTGCCCGCGTTCCGGCATATCGGCGGGGTTGCATACAAACCGGGGCTGCAAACCATCCGTGAACTTTGCACATTTTACGGGTATCCCCACCGTAATTATCTCACCGTACATATAGCCGGCACCAACGGAAAAGGTTCCGTGTCGCACATGCTGGCTGCCGTGCTTCAGGGCTGCGGCTATACCACAGGGCTGTTCACCTCCCCGCACCTGACGGATTTCAGGGAACGCATCAGGGTGAACGGTGTGATGATTCCTGAACAGGATGTGATAGAATTTACCGAACGCAGTCGCGAGATGTTCGACAAAGTGCAGCCGAGTTTTTTTGAAGCTACCGTCGCTATGGCTTTCGACTATTTCAACCGCAGAAAAGTGGACGTCGCCGTGATTGAAACCGGAATGGGCGGACGGCTGGATGCTACCAACATCATCACCCCCGTGTTGTCGGTCATCACCAACATCAGTATGGATCACACGCAATTTCTCGGTAACAACCCGATAGCCATTGCCTCGGAAAAAGCCGGAATCATCAAACGGAAAGTTCCTGTGGTGATTGGCGAAACGCAATCCGGCACATCCCAAGTGTTTGAATATAAGGCGCAAGAGCTGGATTGCCCCATTGTTTTTGCCGACCGCATAGCAAGCGTCAGCAGAGCGATACCGGCCGCCGGAGGGCAAACATTCTACATCAGCAGAGGAGGGAATGAGTTGCCGCTTCCCATACACATTGACCTGAACGGCGACTACCAGCGGAAAAATATCATCACCGCACTCGTTGCCATACAGGATTTGCGACTGTACACCTCCTTGAGCATCCCCGCAGAGCGTATCTGCCCGTCGCTGGAACATGCCGCGCAAACAACAGGATTACGCGGACGCTGGCAGACGCTGTGTCGCAAACCGCTCACCATCTGCGACGCCGGACACAACATTGCCGGATTGTCGTGGGCAGTGCGGCAAATGGACAATTATGATTACCGTCGTTTGCGGATCATTATCGGGTTCGTAAGCGACAAGGACGTCGCCGGCATGTTGCAACTGCTGCCTGCCCACGCCGACTATTATTTCACGCGGGCGAATATCCCCAGAGCGCTGGACGAACGCATATTGCGACAAAAAGCGCAGGAAGCGGGATTGCAGGGCAACTGCTATTCTTCCGTGGCAACGGCGATAGACGCTGCCTTTCGCGCCGCTTCTCCCGACGATTTCATCTTTATCGGCGGAAGCATGTTTGTGACGGCAGAAGCTATAACCGCTGTTGAAACACGCGGAGAATAATCCCAAATTGTTCGTTTTTTTTCAATGCGCTGTAAGATAGTATATTATAAAAGAATATGCTATTGTGACCGTCTCATAATTAATAGAATATGGACACCACCGATTTTTTTATTGTTTTTGAAAAAGTACCCAACGGAAACTATTGGAACAGGTACACAACACCTGTAAAAATGGCAATGGAATACGGATTGTTACTGATGGGATTGTTGGAAGTGTATGAGTGGATAAAATATTTGAACTGAGGTTCCAGCGCCAGATGCAAGTTTTTGCTGACTTTGTATGTCAATCCCATCCCAACTGTTCCGTTGTAGTTCACCGGACGTACCATCAACATGGAGCCGTCTTTAATCAGTTCGCTGCCGTTGTCGATGAACACGTTGTTGTTCACCAAAATATTGGTACTCATCCCGCCCAGCAGGGCGAATGACAATTTGCGGTCAATCAGTTTATAACGAAGCAACACAGGTATTTCGATGTATTCTACCCGTTCCACCATACGGTAAGTATTGGAGGAGCGGTTCATCAGCGACATGTTGCCTGTCGAAGCGGTGCTCTTCTGCTCGGTGAAATAGTTGGCATAGTTGTTGTTGTCGCTTGATTTTAAGTTGGTGGACACCGTAATATTACCCGATGATGTGCGCACGAAATTTTTTGCATAGGACGTGTTGGAACTGATTGCCGCATACATGTTGTTCACGGGCGTTACGTGATTGATCGCCTGTCCCATTTGGGTATAGTAAACCCCTGTTTGGATGCTGAATCTGCTCACCACATATGACACTTTCACACCTCCGGTATAGGCAAGCAGAGCGCTCTCGGCATTGTCGAAATCGGATCGGCGCATATTGCCCGGCACATCGGTAATGGTACGGTAAGAATAATTGGGGGCAAACTGTCCCGCAACTTCCCATTTATTGCCGTGTTTCGATGCCTTTATGTCTTCCGTATCAACGAAAATATCATACACAGGGATATTTGATGCGGCAATCCTGTTACGATCTGTTTCCGTTGCGGTCAAATGTGGAAGAGAAATACCCGTCGGCAATTTGCTCGGTATCCGGTCTATCCCTCTGATATGGACAGGTCGCATGTCCGGCGCCGTTTCCGGCACGTCGTGGTAAACGGGTATGGAGGAAGATGAAAGCATATCTCGGGTGGTTATTTTACCGTCTTCCGGTTGTTGTGGATTTGAGGCGGCAAAAACAGATGTTTCGTGTTGTTCCTGCGCATGTACGGCACTGTTCTGTTCCGCGCCGGAAAGATTTGCAGGCGTCCGGGATGGGGTGGATTGCTCCGGCACGAAGGAATCCGACGTATGATGCGACGATTGACTTTGACGGGCTACCGTAGCGGTTTCGGATATGGGTTGGGCGGTAACCGCCTCACGGACGCCTACAGCCTCTCCCGTTACAACAATATCTTGACTTCCGGTCTGTGTCAGGTACAATACAGTTGCGGCTGTGCTCAACAGCAGCGCTATGGAAGCAGCCGCCAGCCAAAATTTGCGTGAAGAGCGGTTATTTCGGTTCAACTCCGCCTCAATGCGACGCCAACTGTCTTTCGGAGGCGTTATCTCCATGTTTCCTATCTTACCGGCAAACAATTCATCTATCTGTTCTCTGTTCATTTGTATTGTTGCTTATATGGTATCTTTTTAATCCATTCATTCACTTGTTTTTGAAGTATTCCTCTGGCTCGCAGCAGATTAGACCGCGACGTGCTTTCCGAAATACCCAACATCCCGCTGATTTCCTTATGCGACAAACCTTCCAGCACATACATGTTGAACACCACTTTGTACTGTTGTGGCAGTGCATTGATTAGCCCCAACAATTCGGCTTCCGACAATTGGTAAGCCGTCCATTCGGCTTCCGGTTCAGGTGCTGCCAGCATGTATCCCACATCTTCGATATTATCCAACAAAACAAATTTTGCCGTATTGCGGAAACGTTCCACCGCATGATTTACAAAAATCCGTCGCACCCAACCTTCAAAACTCCCTTCGTTGCGAAATTGCCCAATTTTTGTAAACACCGTCACAAAACCGTCGTGCAACACATCTGCAGCTTCATCCCTATTGCGACAATATCGCATACACACGGCAAACATTTTCGCAGAGAGCATATTATAAACTGCTTCTTGCGCCTGTCTTTCACCCCGCTTACAGCGATGGATAATGTCGGAAAAAAGATGGTCAGTCAATGTTCTACCTTTGATATTGCTTTTATGATGAACAACAAAAGGAGTCATCTGTTTTCTAAAGATAACAACACAACCGATCCCCTTCATTATTCAGATGCAATATTACGGATTTGTTGCGTGTAAAAAAACATTTTTTTGAAAAAAAAACATTTTTTTATATATTTGCCTTTGAAGTCGTCTTAACGATATGATTGTAAATATTTGAGTATCAATTCACAACAAATTAAATTCGAAATCATGAACGGGTATAAAATTATCGTTGCGTATGATTTTCAGGAATTATCCAACGCCGCACTGCAACAAGCGTACAAATTGGCGTCTTTTGTGAACGGCAGTATTTTGTTGCTGGTCGTAATGGATTCAGATTTGTTGGCGCTTGCTGACATTTTCGAAAACGCACATTCTCAAAAACTGAAAAAGAAAATCACCGACTCTATGGAACGGCAGATTGCAGTGCGGTTGCAACAGGTAGCCGACAAGGCGACGGCGGATTCGGGCATACCGGTGAGCACGCGCATTGAAACGGGACGCATTTACGAGTGCATACTGAATGTTGCCCGCGAGGAATCCCCGCGGTTTGTCGTTATGGGACGCACTTCGCGACAACTGTCGTTCACAAGGTTCGGGAGCAACACCATGCGCGTGGTGGAGCGGTCAAACTGTCCCGTACTGACCATTCCCTCGGTAAATGCCATTACGGATTTCAGGCACATCGTGTTGCCCATAGACCTGACCAAACAGACGCGGGAGGAACTGTTCAACGCCATTTCGTTCGGCTTGTTCTTTGACGCCACCATCCACCTCGTGTCGGTAGTGATGGGCGGCATATCGGAGCAAAAAAGCCGCATCTACCAGAAAATGCATAAAATGAAACAAACGATTGAGGAAAACGGCGTACGCTGTACGGAAAAACTGTTCAGGAAGAGCAGCACCGCCATCCATGAGGTCATTCTGGAATATGCCGAGACGTTGCAGGCAGATGCGGTGATGATCATGACGCATCAGGAGGAAATCATCAGCACTTCCGACCGGTATATCGGAGCGGTGGCGCATCAAATCATCAATGAATCCAACGTTCCCGTCATTTCGCTGACCTCTGCGGCGTCCGTAAGCAATAACGAAAAGACGAAGGCATGGTTCGACAAGTTATTCGGCGGATGATCGCCCCAAAGGTCAGGACTGTCTCATGACACCGATGAAATGGCGCACCTGTGCAAGGTCTTTCACGCCGGGCGACGTTTCAAATCTGCTGTTCACGTCTATGGCGTACAACATGGGATGTTGCAGCATTTTGATCCGTTGCGCGTGGTTTGCGCCGATGCCGCCGCTCAGGAAAAACGGCGTTTTTCCCGTATATGCCGCCAACATTCCCCAGTCAAATGGCGTGCCTGAACCGCCGTAGGAAGGTGTTTTTGTGTCAAACAAGAAATAGTCGCACGCACTTTCATAGACGGCGCACACCGCAAAATCACGGATGCGGGACACGGGAAAAGATTTCACCACCACAATGCCTTGCGCGCGGAGGCTTTCGCAAAAAACGGGAGACTCGTTGCCATGCAGTTGCACCGCCCGAAAGCCGTACTCCTTGACTTTTGCAAGTATATCGCCAGCGGAAGCGTTCACAAAGACGCCTGTTGTGCAGATGCGCGCGCCGTTCAAAGCCGCCACAGCGTCCGGATGTAACGCGCCTGCATAACGCGAGGATTGCTCATAAAAGATAAAACCCATGTAATCGGGCGACAGGGCTGCAACGGCAGCAATGTTGTCCACGTCCCGCATACCGCATACCTTTATTTTCATGCCTGAGATATTTCGAACAAAAATATACAAAAAACCGGAGAAGCGGTTTTTCCGTCATATTTTATTGTCCGCCGTAAGGCATGTATGAAATATTTCATGTACATTTGCCCCATATATTGTTGATATGGAAGATTTGACAAACAGAATGGATTGTACGGCGTTTTCAGCCAAAATAGAGGAGTTGAAGGCGCAGATAGCGCAAATTATTGTCGGGCAGCAGCAGGGCGTGGATTTGATACTTACGTCGTTGCTGGCAAACGGGCATGTGTTGATTGAGGGAGTACCCGGTGTGGCTAAAACACTGATGGCAAAACTGACGGCAAAACTGATAGACGCGGCTTATTCACGGATACAGTTTACGCCCGATTTGATGCCGTCCGATGTGTTGGGGACATCGGTTTTCAATCTGAAGATCAATGATTTCGAGTTCAAGAAAGGGCCGATTTTTTCGGAGGTGGTGTTGATCGACGAAATCAACCGCGCTCCGGCAAAGACACAGGCGGCGCTGTTTGAAGTGATGGAAGAACGCCAGATTACCATTGACGGCACATCACGGAAAATGAGCGACCTGTACATAGTGATTGCCACCCAGAACCCGATTGAGCAGGAAGGCACATACCGTCTTCCGGAGGCGCAGTTAGACCGTTTCCTGATGAAAATCACCATATCCTATCCGTCGCCCGACGAAGAATTGACCATACTGAAACGACATCACGAAAACAGCGGACTTACCTGTCTGGATGAGGTACGTCCCATATTGACGAAGGACGACATACTGCAATTCAAACAACTGATCAATCGTATCATCGTGGACAACAGTTTGTTGCAATATATTTCGGACATCATTATCGCCACCCGCAACAGCGCTGCGATTTATCTCGGCGCATCGCCGCGTGCATCGGTGGCGTTGCTCAATTCGTCAAAGGCTTACGCTCTGCTTCAGGGACGCGATTTCGTTATTCCCGACGACATCAAATATCTCGCCGTGCCGGTGTTGCAACATCGCATCACGCTTTCGCCCGAAACGGAAATGGAAGGCAAATCAGCCGCTACCGTCGTGCGCCGGTTGGCGGACAACATCGCAGTCCCCAAATAATGTTTATCCGCAAACGCTTCTATATCGCCGTGACTGCGGCAACGCTCTGTTTCGTTGCCGCTCTGAAAAGCCCGCTGCTGTTCACCGTTGCGCAATTCATACTGTGGAGCGCGGTGTTG
The DNA here is from genome assembly GCA_031270985.1 of Bacteroidales bacterium. Lineage (GTDB taxonomy): Bacteria > Bacteroidota > Bacteroidia > Bacteroidales > UBA4181 > JAIRLS01. Next base: position 9,177 of record JAISWR010000102.1, read on the forward strand.
CTGAGCCTGTATGAAGTTTTTGTGCTGTTCGTCGAAAAAAAATCCGTTATCCGCTGTATTCGCGAATCTTCCGAACGGCTGTCAAACGGCGACGATAACGAAATCAAGATCCATCTGTCCAATTTTTATCCCTTTCCCGTCGAAATGGAAATCATTGACGAAATACCCGCTGTCTTCCAGCGTCGCGACGTGCTGTTCCGCATGAAAATGGACAGGAAGTCGGACAAGGTGCTCACATACGTCCTGCAACCCGTAAAACGCGGCGAATATACATTCGGGGCGTTGAACGTGTTTGTGGGCACACGCATAGGATTTGTCTTCCGACGTTTCAGGTTCGACGAACCGTACAACGCCAAAGTGTACCCGTCGTTCGCCCGTTTGAAACAGTTTTCCATTAAGGCATCGTCGGATAAACTTACGCAGGCGGGTAACAAAAAAATCAAACGGATAGGGCAACAGCTGGAACCCGAACAGATTAAGGACTACGTGAAAGGCGATGACTACCGCGCGATCAACTGGAAAGCCACCGCACGGCGCAATAAACTGATGGTAAACGCCTTTCAGGACGAGCGGGCACAAAATCTGTTTTGCGTCATCGACAAGGGCAGAACCATGCAAGCGGCGTTCAACAACATGACGCTGCTGGACTATTCCATCAACGCCAGCCTTGCTATTGCCTACATTGCCATGATGAAAGGTGACAACACAGGGCTTGTCACTTTCGAACGGAAACTCGACTCGTTTATCCCGCCGGCACGCAGCCATTTACAAATGCACAATTTTCAGGAATCGCTCTACAACCAGAAAACCACTTTTGCCGAAAGCGACTATTTCTCGCTGTTCGGGCATATCAGCACCAATGTGAAAAACAGGAGTTTGTTGCTCATTTTTTCCAACTTCGACTCCACCTTAGCCATCAACCGCCAATTGAATCACCTCAAGATGATCGCCAAACGACATACCGTACTGGTGATTTTTTTTGAAAATTTTGAAATAGAAGCGCTTGTCCACAAAAAACCGGAAAACAAAACAGATGTTTACGAATCCACCGTTGCGCAAAAACTGTTGTATGAAAAACGGCTCATCATGAACCGACTCAAACGCAACAACATCCTTACCCTGCTCACGCACCCCGCCCAACTTACCGTTAACCTGATCAACAAATACATGGAAATTAAAGAAAGAGGGAATTGGTGAGGAATGGAAAACGTATTCTCTTTGTAGCGGAAAAATGACGGAATTTATGCCGGACATTTGAAACAGATTCATTTTATTCCTTATATTCATGAGGTTATCCATTTTTTGTAACGTAATTTTGCTTGTTGCCTGTTCGCAATCAATGACATTGATTACGGCAATATCGTTTTCCAACCTCGACGGAACATTTTCGCACCGAGCAAAAAGATTGAAACACTAACTCCGTCATATTTACCCCGTCTATGATTGTAATAGTTTAGTAAACAACAATACCCATACACAACAAACGGTTAATCTTGCCATCATCAACGATACAGTTAAATTGTCCAACTTATCGTAAAGAATAATGAAAATTTTAATATTAACCAAATAAACTTGAAAAATAGTCCTTTTTTATTGATCTATTGATATTTAGTTGTTTAAAAATTCCATTTTAAAGCCATTCACTCCGGAAAAAATGTCATTTGAATAACGATCTGTGCAAATCTGCGGATCAAATTTTGCAATCCCGATAATCAATATATTTCTATATTTATGGCATTTCCAGACACTTTTGGCACAACCTTTGTACGATTTTATTATATTCAGATATTTTAAAATTCCGAAACAATGAATACAGGATTAGTTGACATCACGCCGCTGACCGAAATTTGGATGCCTCCCACAACGGAGGGCATACGCATGCACGTATCCATGCCATGCCCGATGAAAGTTCCTTTCAAACAATTATTTACGCCATTCGTAGAAACTTACAACGAGCAATATCCCGCACAACCCATTTCCTGCCCCGACATCACGGACTGTACATCCCAGGATATCGGATATTTGTTGCAAAATTCGGTTAGCAAAAGCACTTTTCCCGACATCATTGTTTCCAGCAATTATGACATCTTTTTTAAATATGGCTTTTACGATCGTTTTCTAAAAACAGGTGTTTATACGGGCTTTACCAATCCGTCCGACCTTGCCGCCATGCCGCAGGCTATACGCGACAATTTGAAGCGGAACAACATGGGCGCGTTGTGTTTCATGTCGTGGAGCGTAGTGCGGGACTTGAGTGTGGAAAACATTCCGGAAATCCATTCATGGGCGCAGTTGCTCACACCTGACATGAAAGGACAAATTACGGTACACGGTCATGCGGACAAAGTCACGTTCGGACTGATGTATTTCCTGCGCAAAACGCTCGGCGATGAAGCCATCTGCCAACTTGCCCGCAACATCACGGACATCAAGCACTTTTCGCAGATTATCAAGCGCTTTTGCTCCACCGACCCGCACCGCACGGCTTTCAGTATACTGCCCGACGTTGCTGTGCATAAAATACCTTCCGGCAAAAAGGTGAGGATTGTGGACATGAAAGAAGGCAAAGTGCTCAACCCGTTGATGATGGCGGTACGCACGTCGAAACTCAAACAATGCCGTCCGGTACTGGACATTTTTGGCAGCAAGGAGTTTCGCGCCATGTTGCGCAATGGCTGCATCCTGCCCGACAGTCAGGACATTTCCAAACCCTGCTTCATGCCCGATTTTGGAGTAATGGCATCGGACTATGTCCGTATGGAAAAAGAATTTGAAGCGCTGTATCTGGAAAAACTTGATTTTTCCGCCATCAACGAAAGAGCAACACAGGGCGGAGTATGCAGATAGCATAGAAGATACGTTTCACAAATATGTCCGGACAAAGCGCCGGATTCCGGCAATTGCGACATGGATCAGGGATTTTTGAATGATCCCGATTGTCATGTTTTTTTTGCCCGTTGTAAAAAAACCCTTATCTTTGTCGTATCCATACATAATCTATTAAAAACGGTTACATGTACAATTATGATTATGAGTGATTTAATTACATCATCCCGACTCCAAATGAAATGGGACAACATCATGACAGGATTTGCCTTATGGTTGATTTGCCATACGAATATACAGGCGCAATGCAGTATCGAAACAACTGCTTTTGCGCCGGGTGAAATCATCAGATATAATGCATATTACAATTGGGGATTCATTTGGCTGCATGCCGGCGAGGTGGAATTTAACGTTACGGAACAAATCTACGACGGACGTAAGGTATTCCATTTGTACGCATACGGAGCAACCTATAAGTCATACGACTGGATTTTCAAAGTGCGGGAACGCTACCGGTCTTATGTGGATGTGGAAACACAGACGCCGTTGTGGTATGAACGGGATGTGACGGAGGGAAATTATACGGCGTTTGAAGAATACAAGTTCGACTATGAGCGAGGACAAATCCATACTTACGTGCAAAAACGGGAAAAACCCGCAAAAAACGGGACGTTGCCGCTAACGCCATGCCTGTTTGACGTGATGTCTGCCGTGTATTATTTCAGAAGCGTTGATTTCAGCCATTACCGGGATGGGGATAAAATCCCCATCCATATGATTCTGGACAGCAAGGTTTATCATCTGTACATCAGATATCTCGGAAAGGAAACGATAAAAACGCGCGATAAAAAGGAATACAAATGCATCAAATGCGCCATACAATTAGTGGAAGGCACGCTGTTCAAAGGTGACACAGACGCTCTCATCTGGGTAACAGATGACGACAATAAAGTGCCCGTCATCGTGGAAGCTCAGATTCTCGTAGGATCGGTAAAAGCTATCCTCACCGAAACAGTAGGATTAAAGCACTGACGATTTTTCTCCATCCTGTCGGCGACTTTCAGCGTTTACAACCATCGACGCTTCTCCGGCTGTCTGCACCTTAAATGCGTTGTAGCAAATTGAATTGCACCTATTGACGCAAATGCTTTTGGAAAATTCATTTTTATCTTGTACATTTGCACCGTCTTTTTATCAAGAACGAATTATAAATATTTGACATACAGTAAATATTATCATGGCTGACAACAAAAAATCGAAAGCAAAACCGACGGTAACCAATGACGCATACGATTTTCCCATCGGCAGGAAAAATTACCTGTACATTCTGGCGGGAGTATGTATTCTGGTGGTAGGCTTTTTGCTGATGACAGGCGGCAAATCATCCGATCCCAATGAGTTCAGTTCGGAAATATTCAGTTTCCGGAGAATCACCCTTGCCCCCATCGTAGTAGTGGGCGGGTTCGTGTTCATCATCTGGGCGATTATGAAAAAACCAAAAGAGACGCATTAAATTCGGAATTTGAAATTTACACATGCATCAATTCAGCGAACAGGAGGTCATCCGCAGAAATTCACTGGCGGAATTGCGTAAACTCGGCATTGATCCTTATCCGGCAGCCGAATACCCCGTCAACGCAACGGCGGCGGAAATTCTGCAACACTACAGCCCCGAAAAAGGCAATTATCAGGATGTTACCCTTGCGGGGCGCATCATGAGCCGGCGCATCATGGGCAGTGCGTCGTTCATGGAATTGCAGGACGCTACGGGACGCATACAGTTATACATGCGCCGCGACGACCTTTGCCCGGGCGAAGACAAAACGCTGTACAACACCGTCTTTAAGCGGCTTCTTGACATCGGCGACATCATCGGAGTGAAGGGTTACGTGTTTGTTACCCAAATGGGCGAAACATCCGTCCACGTGCGGGAACTGACCGTGCTCAGCAAGTCGCTGCGCGTGTTGCCCATCGTGAAAGCGAAAGACGGGCAGGTGTTCGACGCCTTTACCGACGCCGAACAGCGCTACCGTATGCGCTACGTGGATTTGCTGGTGAATCCGCAAGCAAAAAACACTTTCATCCGTCGTACTCAGGTTATCAATACCATGCGCGAATTTTTCAACTCTCGCGGGTATATCGAAGTAGATACGCCGGTGTTGCAATCCATTCCGGGCGGTGCGGCGGCACGGCCGTTCGTCGCCCATCACAATGCGCTGGACATGCCGCTCTACCTGCGCATCGCCAATGAGTTGTACCTGAAACGGTTGATTGTAGGCGGATTCGAAGGCGTGTACGAATTTTCGCGAAACTTCCGCAACGAGGGCATGGATCGCACGCACAATCCCGAATTTACCGTGATGGAAATATACGTCGCTTACAAGGACTATCACTGGATGATGAACTTCACCGAAGAGATGATAGAGCGCGTGGCGCTGGCGCTGCACGGCACGACGCGCCTGACGGTCGGTAGCGGGGAGATAGACTTCCGCCGTCCGTTCCGTCGCCTGCCCATGCTGGAAGCTATCCGCACGTATGCAGGCGTGGATGTTGCCGGCATGGACGAAGACCACCTCCGCGACACGTGCCGGCAACTGGGCATCGCCACAGAGGCCGCAATGGGCAAAGGAAAACTGATAGATGCCATTTTCGGCGAAAAATGCGAGGAACATCTGGTGCAACCCACCTTCATCATCGACTATCCGATAGAAATGTCGCCCCTGTGCAAACGACACCGCGACAATCCGGAACTGACCGAACGTTTCGAACTGTTTGTCAACGGCAAGGAACTGTGCAACGCCTATTCGGAACTGAACGATCCCATCGACCAGTTGGAACGCTTTCAGGAACAATTGCGCCTCAGTGAAAAAGGCGATGACGAAGCGATGTTCATCGACATGGATTT
>JAISWR010000106.1 GCA_031270985.1 Bacteroidales bacterium
CAACGTTTATCGGTGCGGTCCTCCATTACGTGTTATCGTAACTTCAACCTGGTCATGGGTAGATCACAAAGTTTCGCGTCTGCCCCCTCCGACTGAACGCCCTGTTCAGACTCGCTTTCGCTTCGGCTACGTATCTTAAATACTTAACCTTGCCGGAGATGAGCAACTCGTAGGCTCATTATACAAAAGGCACGCCGTCACCACTCAAGGTGGCTCCGACCGCTTGTAAGCGTATGGTTTCAGGTACTCTTTCACTCTTCTGTTCGAAGTGCTTTTCACCTTTCCCTCACGGTACTGGTTCACTATCGGTCTCCCGGGAGTATTTAGCCTTGCGGGATGGTCCCCGCTGTTTCAGACAGGATTTCTCGTGTCCCGCCCTACTCAGGATACTGCTAACATGAAATAACATTACGTGTACGGGATTGTCACCCCCTGTGATGCAACTTTCCAGATGCTTCCACTTCTGTTGTCTCACATACGACGCAGTCCTACAACCCCGCCGGTGCCAAAAACACCAACGGTTTGGGCTTTTCCGCTTTCGCTCGCCACTACTCGCGGAATCACTATTGTTTTCTCTTCCTGCAGGTACTAAGATGTTTCAGTTCCCTGCGTTCGCTCCTTATCGGTGCATGACCTTCAGTCATGCAGGTTGCCCCATTCGGAAATCTGCGGATAACGGGATATTTGCTCCTCCCCGCAGCTTATCGCAGCTTGTCGCGTCCTTCATCGCCTCCGAGAGCCAAGGCATCCTCCATACGCCCTTGCTTACTTTCTTCAGTTACTCTTGATTTCTTTTTTACCCTTTATTTACTTTTGCTGATTGACCGGATACCACCGAATCACTCGTTGATACCCAATCCACCAAAAGATTCTTGGTTTTGACGGTTATCCCTGTCCGGCGTCGGATCATGCAAAGAAAACCTTGACGGATTCCCGCACTCACCAAACAAACCGGTCACTCTGAATAACCCTCGATTTATCTGTTCTCGTATATTTTTTTCCATCATGTCAAAGAACGTCCCTCCGGATGACGGCTGACCGTCTGTCCAGACTCTGCAATAATACGGGGAATCGAACCCCGAACACCCCAAAAAAAGAGGCTGCGCCTGCAATTATCATCCCGCCACATCGTCACGCCGCTGTATCGCCCCGAAGGCACTCTCCCGACTCAACGGACGGACAGGAATCCATCTTTTTAAAAGAACTGCCTCAAAACCGTTCACCGATTTTGAGGGCGCAAAGATACCGCTTTTTTTTATCCCGCAAACTTTTTTTCAAAAATTTATGCCTTTTTTTTAAAAGAAATAAACCAACCACATAAAATAAAGAACGTTACCAACTCAAAAAAAACTCCATCACGAAAACAAAACGCAAAAATGTGGATGTGCCTCTTACTAAGTACTGTTTGAATTTTTGTTTTTAGATGGAAAAATCGCTATGTGGGTTAAATCCTGCGGGTTATCTCTTATCCGAATCAAGTTTGAGGCGTTAAACGCGCAAAAGAGAAAGCCCTGCCATTCATTGAAACGGCAGGGCTTTGCTTTTTGCGCGGTTTTTCATGTACAACCGGCTATTGAACGCTGCTATTCGTCGTGTTCGTGCTCTTCGCCTTCGTGGCTCAGTTCCACATTCACTGTTACATATGCTTCGTTGCCGGCGGCGTCCGTACAGTACACCATCAGGTGGTAAGCGCCTTCGGTGGCGTTTTCCGGAATGACGATCTCATGATGGTGGACGGTTGCGTTCTTTTTCCCGGCAATGTCCTCCACCCATTCGCGGCTAAACTCGAAAGGAACTGTTTCCGTTTCCTCGCCGGACTTTTCGTGTCCGTGGTTGTCGAAATTGTGGTGGATGTCCACTTTGTACGAACCGAGCGCCACGTCGTCCGACAGTTTCATCTCGAAATGGACGTCGCCACCGATTTGCAGCACATCGCCTTCCTCAGGCTCAATCAGGTTGATCACGGGTTTAACGTTATCGCCTTTGTCGCACGAGGCAACAAGAATGCCTGCCATTATCGTCAGGCAAATATAAATAGAAAAAATAGGTGTTTTCATTTTAGTACTTTATTTAATATTTTGTTTAAAAGGTATTTTAAGAAGAATTTGAAAGTTTCGCCCCGGTTCGGGGATTTCCACTTTCCGGTAAAAACTGAGATGATTGTAATATTTTTTGTTCAGCAGGTTGTGAAGCGACAGGGTGACTTCCGCGTTGATTTTTTCCGGCAGGATGCGGACGGTTGTCCGCAGGTGGAACAGATTTGCGCCGGCTGTCGGGTCTTCGTTTTTTGCCGTGCGGCGCTGGGCGGCGATCGCCTGCCATTCTGCCTCCACCTGTGCATGTTTTCCTTTCCAGCCCGCGACATGGCGCATGGAAGCCGGAGGAGAAAAACTCAGGGCGACCCGTTCGTCGAGGTTGCGGGTATAGACGTATTCGGCAGTGACGTTGTAGCTGAAACACCGCAGGAAATCAACGCCGGCGGCTATCTCGCCACCGGCAAAGAGAGCCTTCGCGCCGGTGTAGCGGTAAACCTGTCCTGCGTGGGGCAGCACAGACCATTTGCCGGAGGGTTTCAGATAAATGTAATTGCCGAACCAGCTCACAAAAGGCGAAACGAAAACCGACAAGCCGTCCTGTTCGCAGGCGTATGAAACATCCAGTTGCCATCCGCGTTCGGACGGAAGCGAAGGGTCGCCCTGTTCGTGGCGGAATGTGCCGTGGTGCACGCCGTTTGACGCAAGTTCGTTTGCTCCCGGAAGGCGGAAGCTGCGACCGATGTTGGCTTTCAGCCGGTGTTCGCCCGCAGGATTCCACACCACGCCCAGCGAACCGGACAGGTTGCCGAAGCGGCGGCGGACGGGATAACTGCGCCACCGGTAAGCGGTTGCCGTTTCGTCGCTGTAACCGCGTTCCGCGAGGTATGTTGCCAGATAGGCGTCTGCGTATGCGGCAATGTTCATCCGCCCCTCATCGTAACGGATGCCACCACTGACGGACAGGTTGCCGCTCGGATGCCATTCCGAAAGCCAGAGCAAACCTGCACTGAAACGGCGGTATTCCGGCAGCAGAAACGAATATCCGGCTATGCGATTGCGCTGATGCTGCACGTCCCATCCGACGGTATGCGCCCACACGGGCGATGGCGTCCACTGCGCTCTCGCCGACAGGCTGTATGTTTGCAGCCTGAACACAAGTTCCTTGTCGGGGTCGTGTTCCGGCGCGGGCTGCGTTCCATAGTGCGTATGGAACAGGCTCCACTCCTCGCGGTGATTGTTTTGATAGCCGGCGTCCAGCCGCACGGACAGGTTGCCTGCCGTGTATTGCTGCTGCACGGACGCTTTCAGGTGGTTCACCGTGCTGAAGGGCAGCTCTGCGTTGCGCGGATTGCCGTCGTCCTGCAAACGGGATGCGTCGGGAATACCGTGCGCTCCGGCGAAAAAGCCGGATTTTTGATACACGTTGCTCACCGCATAGTGGGAGCGGTACGCGCCTTTCCGGTATCCGGCATACAGCGAGGCGTCGCGCTCAAAACCGGCGGTGTTTTTCAACCTCCGTCCGTAAATCGGCAACAGTTGGGTGAGATAAACAACGGTGTCCGCCGGAATGCGGTAATCGCCAAAATCCTGACCGGAATACCTCGCTTTGACATGCCATGCGTCTTTCTTGAAGCCGAGCATCAGGCTTTCCGCTATGGCGCCGTTGACTGATCTGCCGGACAGCAACGCCTCTCCGAAAATTTGGTTTTCGGACGGCGGCGGTAACCGCATGATCTCAATGGCGCCGCCCATCGCATCGCTGCCATAGAGCAGCGATGCAGGTCCCTTGCGGACAACGACGCACTCCACGTCGAAAACGTCTGTTTCCAGACCGTGGTCGGCGCCCCACTGTTGCCCTTCCTGCTTGATGCCGTTTTCCGTTACCGAAATACGGTTGAATCCCATTCCGCGGATCACGGGCTTGGAAAATCCCGAACCGATGTCCATGGAATGAACGCCCGGTATGTGTTCCAAAGTCTGCACAAGGTTGCCCGTGAAATGCTCGCGCAGAAAATCGTGTCCGGCTACATTGACTTCCAACGCCGACCGGCGCCGGACAAACTGTCCGTAGGATTCACTGATGTCCACACCGTTCAGGTGGAAAGTCCGTATGGAGTCCGTTTCCTGAGCATTTACGCGCAACAGGCAAAACAGGCAAAACACTACCGCAATATGTCCGATACGCATACTGTTTGCTTGTTGGTAAATACAATAAAATAGATTGAGACAGGGCAGCCTGCTGACGTCTGCCCCGAAAAAAACGCGGATGTGTCAGGCGGCAGGCGGTCCCCGCACGTAGCAGGGACAAACAAAGCAGAGATATGACTTGTCCCTGCGAATGACAGGCAACATCATGCCGGACGAAACGGCAACGGCAAATTCCACCTGATCTGCTTTCACAAAGGAGAACAGGGCAAACTGACACACCGGACAGTTGTCGCTGTCGTGGTGTGTGTGTCCGTCGCAGCCGGCACAGGCTACATCAATGCAGTGAGAATGGACGGACTTTACCACAAAAGGCAACATAAATACGGCTGCCAACAGCCATATTAGGATGATTTTGCCTGATGCCTTCTTTTTCATTTCCATCCGTCCGTTTAAGAATGGTACAAAGGTAGATGAATAAAATCGGATTTACAAATAAAATCCATTTGAATCCGGATCAACGCATTTAAATTTTGAGGAATTGGATTAAGAAATCCTTGTTTCATGCGGCTTTAAAGTGTTTTTAATTCAAATTTCTGTATCCTTTTTGAGCGGATTGAACTTGATTTTCAGACAGATGCCGTTTTCTCCTTTAGGGATGCGAAACAAACAGGATATAACGGTTTACGGTTTATTTATTTCGCATCACTTAACCGTTTCCCTCAAAAAATATTTTTCCAATTCTGTCATTAAGGATTCCGGCGCTTTCGCGGGTTTTCCGGTGCGGACGTTCACAAACACAAGTACGGTTTCTCCCGTGTTCAGCAGTACTTGCCGGTCGTTATAAATTTCATAGAAGAATCGGATGCGTACGCCGGGCAATTCTTTGAGTATCACTTTTACCGTCAGCAGGTCGTCATAGCGGGCGGCATCCCAATAGCGTATCTCCAGAGAACGGACAGGCAGGATGATGCCGTCCTTTTCCATCTGTTTGTAGGACAATCCGAGTGAGCGCAACATTTCGGTACGCGCCACTTCATAATACAACGGATAATTGCCGTAATAGACATAACCCATTTGGTCGGTTTCACCGTATCTCACCCGTATGTGCGTTTCAAAGCAATACATCAGCGTTGCATCGTTTTCAGAGCGTTAACCAGCGTGTCGGTTTCTTGCGGGGTCCCTACCGTTATTCTCAGGCAACCCGCACACAGCGACAGAGTAGCGCGGTTGCGCACAATCACGCCCTTTTCCGTCAGATAGCGGTAAATAGCATTGGCGTCGGTCACTTGCACAAGGATGAAATTGGCGTCGGTGGGATACAGGCGTTCAACGCAAGGCAGTACGGAAAGCGCGTTTTGCAGTCTGTCCCTTTCTTGCAGCAGCATAGCGACCCGTTCTTTCATTCGATGTTCGTTTTGCAGCATTTGCAGCGCATATTCCTGCGTCAGTTGGTTGATGTTGTAAGGATATTTCACCTTGTTCATGATACGGATAATTTCCGGTGCGGCAAATGCCATGCCGAGTCTTGCCGCCGCGCTTGCCCATGCTTTGGAAAAAGTTTGCAGGACAATGAGATTGGGATATTGGCGCAACGATGTGAGGAAAGATGCCTGATGTGCAAAATCGATATATGCTTCGTCCAGCGCCACGATACCGTCAAATCTCAGGATGGTTTTTACGATTTCATCGCGGTTCAGGAGATTACCGGTAGGATTGTTGGGCGAGCACAGGAAGATCACTTTGGTATGCCTGTCTGCTGCCTGTAGCAACCTGTCCGCCGTGAAATCAAATTTTTCGTCCAGCAGCACTTTGCGATATTCCACATTGTTGATGTCTGCCGCCACTTGATACATGCCGTAAGTGGGGTCAATTGCCACCGCATTGTCCTTACCCGGCTCGCAAAATACACGGTACAGCACGTCAATGGGTTCGTCGCTGCCGATACCGAGAAATATCCGTTCCTTGTCCACGCCCTTAACGCGGGCAACAGCATTTTTGACTTTCTGTTGCAATGGGTCTGGATAACGGTTCAGATGGCAAGGATGGTCGGAATACGGATTTTCGTTGGCATCCAGATATACGGACGCTTCTCCCTGAAACTCATTGCGTGCTGACGAATAGGGTTTCAGATGGAGGATGTTGGGACGAACTGTTTGCGATAAATCCATCATATACGGTAAAAATTTATTTTCCAAGCAGGCGTATCATAAAAAAGTGCGGTTCGGTAACCGCACTTTCCTTAATGATTTGTCAATATGTCAATATTCCCACAACGCCTGTTCCCAGTTGAAAATTTCGTCTTCGATACGTTGCGCTTCGTACAAAGCGTCAATACCGGAAGCGTATTCTTCGATAGAGCGGTTGTTATACACGTTGGAAATTTGATAGATAGACCCTTCGTAATGATGATTCATCAAGAAATCATCAAACGAGATGGACATAGCGTCGTTGAACCTGTTGAACACCGGATGGCGCGCCAGGATGGATCTTGCTTCGGGGATATAAATCCACATGGTTCTCACTCTTTGTAATTCCGCTTCCGAATCCGAATCCGATACGCCGTCATCTCTTGTGAACACGCGGATAGGGCAAACAGCGATAAGTTCGCGGTTCAGTACGGAATGTTTCTTGTCGAAATATACATGTTCCTTCACCAGCAGCATGGTTACCTGATCCGTCTGGCGTCCGAGTTTGCGTTCCTGAGCAATCATGTTGCCGTCGGCATCCGTCACTTGAATGGTGTCATGCTTTGCGCCGAAGTTTTGATCCAGTTCCGTTTTGCCGATAACACGGGAGAACTCATTGTTGAAATCGTTGGGGTCATAAGCGTTGATTTCACCGCTGTCCACGCCTTTCAGCAGGAGATTGACCAGATTCACGCGGCTGCCGATGTTTGCCGTAGGATAATACAGGGCGAGGTTGCGTTTTTCCCGCAAATCTATCATCCGCCACACGGTTTTGTCGAAAATCACGTCGGCTTCCCGTACATAAGCAAGGGGAATGGGCTTTTTGCCCGGAATGTTTTCCTTGGTATATACTTCTTTTTTGTATTCCAGCACGGTATTGGAAGAGTCGATAGCCGCATTTTGCGCCCGAAGCGTTCCACACAGTATCAACGCTCCCAATCCGAAATAAACAATTTTATGTTTCATGATAAAAACTTCTTTTTGTACTTAATTTAATGTAAAGGCAATGGCTGGTAGTTCCCTTGTCATACCGTCGGGACCTATCACCTTAATGTCTTCAAAATATACTTTGCCACCTTTTGTCAAACCATTGATAAGCGCTTTTTGTTCGGCATTGATGGTCGCCGAATTGGATGGCTTGCTCACATTGAAAGTTTTCACGAGGGCATTTACCGTAAACGAGACTACACGAAATTTCATATCGAAATCAAATCCTGCCAGCTCAGGGACAACGGCTATCTGCGCCACCAGCGTGGCTTTATCAATTTTTCCGCCGGTTTTGCCTGCAACTTTGGCAACAGGGTCGGGAACATTTTTGACACGGTACAATTGTTCGCCCATCTTTTTATTTTGTCCATCAATATTTGCGATTACGGTAACAATAGCGTCGGCTCCTGCTTTTGTCGGTCTTGCCACCCATGTGGAGCCGGATCGTACCAGCGAACCGTTGGTCATGGAAGCGCTGATTTTGTCGGCGGGAATACCCGAAGCGGATATGCTCACCGGATTGTCCACGCCTACGTAGAACACGTTCATTTTGGTGGCTGAAATTACCGCATCCGCTTTTCCCACCTGATATTCGGCAGTGAAAGGACGCTTGGTGTAAGTGCCGTCGGGGTTCATTTGCCGCAGCACGCCGCCCCATTTAAAATTGCCCACCGTATTGGCGGGAACGCGATATACCGCTCTTCCTTTGGCGTCGTAAGTCAGGGTTTGCGATCCGCTTGCCATTTCGTAATCCACGGATCCGTCGGGCAACGTTTTGGTGGTATAATTGCCCACCACCACATCCGGTTTTTGCAAGGTATCCAGGGCAGCCAGAATCACCTGCGCTTCATACTGTCCGCCTTGCAGGATATAATTGGAAGGAGAGATCACGATGGCTTCCACTTTGTTCACCCGCAATGCTCCTTCATCAATTGCACTCAAGAGGTGCTGCGTCACTTCGGCTTCCACGTTGCGTACATCGCTCTGGAATTTAGTGAGATTGGTCAGTACGGCGATTAATGGTAAATGTTCAAAATAGGTCACCTCCCAGGGAGAAGTTTCTTCTGCCATGATTTTTGCCGACGTATTCAACGATTCGGTAACAGCAGCCTTGATCTCCGGATGATTGTCACTTACCAGCGTCAAGACATAATCCCTGAATTGTTCGATTTTGGTTTTCAACTCTTCGCCTTTTTTCTTGACAATCATAATTTCTGCAGGAATATCGGTATTATCCTTTCCATTAATCAAATCATCCTTGATGTTGGCGCTGGGTACGTCTTCAAAATTCTTTGCCTTATTGTCCCATAAATGCCTTACAGTGTCCTGTAAAGCTTTCGCGTCGTCACCGTCGGCTTTTTTGACAATCTCTATTTTCAATTGCTGCATATCTTCTACCAGACGGTCGGCTCTCATGCGCACTTCCAATGCTTTGTCTTCCCAGGGAGCTACTTTGTCGGGCGAATTTGCCTTTTGTTTTGCAAACGCCGCATAAATGCTTTCGTTTTTGGCGGCAAAATTGGTAGTAGTCTTGAACAGACCTTCATCTACGAGCACAAAAGAGTCCAGTATGTCTTTCGATACATTCAGCGCCAACATTGAGGTAAGCACCAAGTACATCATGCCTATCATCTTTTGCCTCGGGGTTTCTTTACCGTGACCCATATTATCAGATTTAGTTTAGTCGATAATTTATTTTAAATTAACCTCTTACGGCCATTGCCGACAACATGTTGCCATAAATGGTATTTAACGCCGTCAGATTTTTGGTGAGATTAGCCATTTCTTCACGATAAAGGCGTGTTGCTTCCACCGACGATTTCATGTCGTTCAGGATTTGATCCAGACCGGAATATGCGGCTTTTGCTTTTTGCAAGTGGTCGTTGGTGTCGCGCAATTGCAGTTCGTACACTGCGTTCAGTGCGGACAGGTTTTTGTGCATTCCGTCCAGTTGCGTCACGTAGCCTTTGCTATTTTCTCCGATGGAAAGGAAAGCCTGCGACGAACTGTTCAGCGAATTGGCGGCTTGCTGCATACCTGCTGCGCTTTGTTGGAACGTGTTGGTAAGGCTGCCTGCCGAGTCGGCTGCTGCGTTGATGTTTTTTACATATTTGTCGGTAGCGACGGTTACCTGTGACACATCCGAGATAGAAGTGGCGGTGTTGTTCAGTTTTTCGAACGATGACCCCAGATTTTTAATCAGAGTGGGATCTATGCCGCCCAATCCGCCCACCAAATCGTCAAACCGTTCAAGAGCACCCGTACTCCGTGATATGCCCTTAATTTGATCCAACTCGTCGGGATCTGTCATACCGGCTAATTCCGGATATACCAGCGTCCAGTCCAATTCCTCGTGTATTGGCTCGAAAGCGGAGAAGAAGAAGATGATGGCTTCGGTGCTCAACCCTAACGTTAGCATGGCACCTGCTCCTGGCCAGTGTTGGATTTTGAATAGCGCACCTATGATCACCACCGATGCTCCCCATCCATACAACTTTGCCATAAATTTTTTCCAGCCGGAACTTTGTGTTAATTCTGCAAGACCCATAATAAATTGAATTTGAATGTTATTTTTAAAATTTGGTTATTTATATGATATGATAAACTAATTTATTTTTGCTTTATTGTGCTTTGGTTCAAAAATCGCAAAATTAATTATTGGGTTCCGAGTTACCGAGGTAGTCGCGTATGCAACGGAAGCCGATGTATGATGTTGCGGTATCCTGATATTCGTAAGCGCGTGTGCTGACTTGGAGGTAAAATTCGATATCTTTCCATGATCCGCCGCGAACTACCTTCCGTTTCATGACGGCAGGTTCATCCTTACGGGCATTGTATTGATAATCGGGATTGAAATCGTGGGTAAACCTGTAAGATGATTCGTCGTAAGCGCTCCTAGTCCATTCGGCTACGTTGCCTGCCATGTCGTACAATCCGTATTCGTTGGGTGTGTACGTGCCTACCCGCGTGGTGCGTGCCGCTCCGTCGTCGGCATAGTTACCGCGCAACGGTTTGAAGTTGGCAAGGAAGCATCCCTGACTGTTGCGGGTGTAAGGGCCGCCCCACGGGTATTTGGAGTTTTGGAGTCCACCGCGCGCCGCATATTCCCATTCATATTCTGTAGGGAGGCGGTAGTTATGCACGAAAGGATTCTTGTCGCCCGCTAAAGCATTGTTCAGCAATATCGTTCTCCAGATGCAGAATGCTTTGGCTTGGTTCCAATTGACGCCCACTACGGGGTAACTGTCGTAAGCGACATGCCAGAAATACATGGTTGCCCACGGCTCGTTGTAGGAGTAGGAGAAGTCGCTTATCCAGCAAAGTGTGTCGGGATATACCTGTATCCGGTCATTCAGTACGAATGCCGAACGGTCTTTCACCTCCACTTTTTCACCTGCCGCATTGTAGCTCGTCCCGTGATATTCTTGCTTTTCGAAATCGTAACGGTTGCTCAATTTAGCGGCTTGCTTCATGTCCACCCAGTAATAATCGTACAGCAACTTACGGGTATCCACTTCTTTCCTTCCAAAAAAGCGTTCGTTTTCCGGAAGATTCATTTGCTCCAAGGTTTCTCTTTGTGTTTCGTCTTTCGCGTTAAATTTCGTTTTCCAGTTCAGCGGGCGTTTGTCATCGTCCAATAATTCGTATGCTTCGCCCTCTTTGAGGAATCCTTCAACGCCTTCTTTGGCCAACGTGCGCCGCATGATGGAGTCTCTCACCCAGTTTACGAACTGTCGGTATTCGTTATTGGTGATTTCCGTCTCATCCATCCAGAATGCGTCAATGGTGACCACTTTGGAATAGTTATTTTGCGACCATGTGATATCTTCGTCACTTGGACCCAGCGTGAAATGCCCTTGCTGGACGAAAACCATTCCGTATGGTAAAGGCTCGAAATACTTGCCTCGTCCTTGAACGCCGACCAGTTCGCCGTTGTTGCTGCTGCCGCAACTGCTTAAAAACAGTGTTGTTGCGATGAAAGCCCCTGATAAAATCAATTTCTTCATATATAATTACGATTTAAATTGCGCACAAAAGTATTATAAAAATCTTACACTTTTATATTTTTTTATAATTTTTTCTTTGAATAAATTAAAACAATAATTGACTGTGATCTCGTGTGAGCCGCCTGAATAGCGTCTCACATCGGATAGGGAATAGTCGTAGGAATAGCCTACTTTCAGTCCGCTGAACAGATCCACGCCTACCATTGCGATGATGGCGTCGTTCAGGCGATATCCCAATCCGCCCCAAATCTTCTTATTGTACATTACGTTTACGTTTGCTGTTACCTGTGATGCGGTTCCGTCGGAATACGCCATGAGAGAAGGGTCTAATTCCCAAGCTGGATTTTTCAGCGGAATCAGGCATCCTCCTATAGCATAATAGTGCCTTTTGAGCACCAGTGCCGATTTGGATGTTTTTTCCTCCTGCGCATTCATGTATTTTACTTTCGGTTGCAACAGATGCGTGGTGGATAATCCCAAATAAGCGCGTTCGCTACGGTAGAACGCTCCCAGTCCCATGTCAAAACCCATGACGCTTTGGTTGGGCGCCGGTATGGCTTCGTCTTGCTCCGGCGCGCCTCCGGCAGGTATGTGCCAGCTTGCGCTCAATGCTTTGTTCAGGAACGTCCCGCTGACGCCGATACCGAGTTTCCCCGGTCCGACATTCATGCGGTAAGCGTAACTTACACTGATACTCAAATCTTTATTGAACCCCAACACGTCGTTTACGATCGTCAGTCCCACCCCGTGTTCATGTCCGAATAAACGGAAAGGCGTATGCACAGTGAATACGGATGTGACCGGCGCGCCCGAAATACCTACCCATTGCTGCCTGTGCAGCAACGTAGCGCATATGGCGTCGCGACTTCCCGCATAACCCGGATTTACAGTCAATTGATTGAACATGTATTGATTGTACTGCGGGTCTTGCTGGGCGACAGCATTATCAAAGAACACCGTCAAACCGCACAAAATGATTGTCACTAACCGTTTCATCTTATCTGTACATTCTTTTGATTCGAATTCCACGTAATTAAAAAAACGTAAAATAACGAAAAAATTGTATAAGGACAAAATTTTTTTGTGCGATTCAACATTAACTTATACTTCTTTCTTGCCAAAAAGTTACATTTTTCGGAGAAAAAATCGGGTATTTTTTGAGGGAGAAATCGCATATTAAAGATTATCAGTGAGATACAGATCTGTTTTTTAATTTATTTTTTGATAAATTTTCCACCACCGATTGGGAATTTCCTGTTCGGTGGCTTTTGCGTAATCTTCCTGCGTGCAGGAGATTATTTCGTTGTGTTGTTTGCCTTTCAGCGAGGGGACTTCCATCCACCAGCGGTTGGTTTTGATGTGCTTGTAAAAGCACAGGTCATGATGCAACTGGTCGTAATATATCACGTATTTTTTGAATCCGATAGCGTCTGTTTCGGGCGTTTCCGTATTCCGTCCCTTGATGCCTTCGATGAAATACCATACGATTTGGGCGATTAATTTGGCGGTGATGTGCTGCATGTCGTTTTGCGGCAGTGCGTCGAAAATTCCCATGCACTTGCAGCGATGGCTCAAGCCCGCGTAGAAAGCCAATTGACAGACTTCTTCGCCCGTAAATCCGTTGGGTGAAGTGATGGAAGCCGCCGGTGCATCGGCGTATTTTACTGCGTTCATACTCAATGCGATTATATCCGAGTCGCGCATCACAGGCTCCATGTCGGCAATATTCCAAGTAGCTTCCCCGAGACGGTAGGTCTCGGCGAATTTTTCTTTCAGTGCGTCCAGCTCCTGCTGGTGTACATAATAAGACTGATAGCCGATATTACAATAATGTATCTCCGGGTTATCTTCAAAAATCATGCGGTTCAGCGGATGTTGCTCTTCGCCTTGTTCGGGCAGTCTGAGCGAGGGAATGATGCCTGTCAGGTTTATTTTCCGACCTTCAAAAGCGAGGTAACCGCCATAGAACAGGTCTATCGTGCCGCCGATGAGAACGGTGACCATGCCGTGTGCATGAAGTTCACTCACTACGTGTTGCAGACAAAAATAGGTATCTAACAATGTTTTACCTGTTCGCAGATTACCCAAATCCACCACGTTTTCGGCATCGGACGACAGGGCGTAAAGCTGTTTGCGTACTTGTTCGGGCAGTTTGATTTCACCTGCGCCGTCGGAAAAGCGGTCTTCCGGAACTCCGAGTAGCGCCACTTTTGCCGATGCGGGAATTTTGAAGCCGCCGTCATCGCCATATGTGATGATGTTGCGTCCTATTGTTCCCGATCTGGTGGAAAGGGAGGGTTCGTTGTTCACGGGTATCAGGTAGTCGCACAGATTCATTTTTTTGTTTTTTTCCGCGTGGTTTTCTTTGACGGTTTGACGGCGCTTTTCTCAATAATTTCCAGACAATCTTCATAAGTAAGCGATGCCGGGTCCCGTTTGGCAGGGATTTTGTAATTTTCTTTTTTGAAAGCGATATAGGGACCCCATCGTCCGTTCAGGATGCTGAGTTCGGAGTCATGGTCAAATGATTTGATGATTTTGTTGCGGTCGGCTTCACGCTTGGCTTCGATGATTTCTATTGCCCGTTCCAGCGTGATGGTGAGCGGATTACCCGTGGCGGGACGCAAGGAATAGAATTTGGAACTGTGTGCCAGATAGGGGCCGAAGCGTCCTATCGCTGCCGTGACGTCTTTTCCTTCGTACTGTCCCACTTTGCGCGGTAAACGGAAGAGTGCCAATGCTTCTTCCAGCGTAATGGTATCAATGTGCTGCCCTTTCAGCAATCCGGCAAAACGGGGCTTTTCGCTGTCCGACGTTTCGCCCAGCTGTACCAGCGGCCCGAATTTGCCTACTTTGGCAATCACCGCCCTGCCCGATTCGGGGTCAATACCCACATGACGCTCCCCGACGCTTCGTTCGGACGTTTTGGTGGTGACGTCCACTTTTTCATGAAAAGGACGGTAGAACTTGTCTATCATTTTCGTCCAGTCCAAGTTGCCTTCTGCGATTTCGTCAAATTCTTTTTCAACGGAGGCGGTAAAATTGTAATCCATCACATTGTTGAAATGTTCTAACAGGAAGTCGCTGACAACCATTCCGATGTCGCTGGGAAAAAGTTTGGCTTTTTCTGCCCCTGTGATTTCTTTTCCCGTTTCTTTCTTTATTTGGTTGTCGGTCAGCGTGAGGATGACAAATGTGCGTTCCACGCCTTCTCTGTCTTCCTTCACTGCGTAACCGCGCTGCAAAATGGTGGAAATGGTGGGCGCGTAGGTGGAAGGTCGTCCGATGCCCAATTCTTCGAGTTTCTTGACAAGGCTGGCTTCCGTGTAGCGCGGGGGATGGTGCGTAAAATGCTGCATGGCTGTTATCCTGTCGGGATTCAGCGGGTTGCCTTTCGCGAGAGGCGGCAGCAAAGACGTTTTTTCCTCTTCGTTTTCGTCGTCTCTTGATTCGATATAAAGTTTTAGGAATCCGTCGAATTTGATGATTTCGCCGGTAGCGACAAACTGTTCGAGTGTGGTGGAAATGCTGATGGTTACGGTAGTTTTCTCCAGTTGCGCATCGCTCATCTGCGAAGCGACGGTGCGTTTCCAGATGAGTTCGTAGAGGCGTTTTTCCTGAGTTGTTCCCGCTATTTCTTCTTTATCCATATAGGTAGGGCGGATGGCTTCATGCGCTTCCTGAGCGCCTTTACTTTTGGTTTTATACTGGCGCGAATGTACATAGTTTGCGCCAAAGCGATCGGTAATTGCCTGTTTCGCCATTTCTATCGCCAAGTCCGACAGATTGACGGAATCGGTACGCATGTAAGTGATTTTTCCGGCTTCGTACAGTTTCTGCGCCACAGACATGGTTTGCGCCACAGAAAAACTAAGTTTTCTGCTTGCTTCCTGTTGTAGCGTGGAGGTGGTGAAAGGTGGAGCAGGGGATTTTTTAGCCGGTTTGGTGGTAACGTCCGTTACTTGGTATTTTGCCGGTTTGCAGCGTTCCAAAAAAGCCTGCGCTTCTTCGGACGAATTGAAGCGGGTATTCAGTTCGGCGTTCAGCACGGATGCTTTTTTGTCTTGCTCCGGCAGACGGAATTTTCCTGTTACGCGGTAAAAGGAGGTGATCTTGAAATCGCGTATTTCCCGTTCACGCTCCACCAGCAAACGGACAGCCACAGACTGCACGCGTCCTGCAGAAAGCGAGGGGCGGACTTTTTTCCACAACACGGGTGAAAGTTCGAAACCCACCAACCTGTCTAACACGCGGCGCGCCTGCTGCGCATCCACCAGATTTTGGTCGATGGTGCGCGGGTGTTGTACGGCGTGAAGAATGGCGTTTTTGGTGATTTCGTTGAAAACGATGCGTTTGGTGTTCTTTTTATCCAATTTGAGCACTTCCGCAAGATGCCATGCAATAGCTTCACCCTCACGATCTTCATCGGAAGCCAGCCATACGGTATCGGCCCGTTTGGCAAGTTTCTTCAACTCCGTCACGATTGACACCTTGTCGTCCGAAACGATATATTGCGGTTGGTAATCATGAGCGATGTCTATTCCGAGATTCTTCTTCTCCAAATCGCGAATGTGTCCGAAACTTGATTTTACCAAAAAATCCTTGCCCAGGAATTTTTCTATGGTTTTGGCTTTTGCCGGTGATTCTACGATGACTAAATTAGGTTCCATCAAGTGTTTATTGTCTGTAAAAATTATCTAAAAAAAATCGGTGCAAAAAAAAGAATTATCATTGTATCGGCAAAATTTTATCGGCAAATAATTATAAAATCACCTGTCGGTTTTTCATAAAAAATTGACAGACATGTTTTTATAAAAGGCTTATTCCCGATACCTGTGCACAATGCTTTCCAGTGTTTGCTCCAGTTCGTCCATATCCAGTGAAGTAACAAGTGTCATGCGGGTTTGTTTAAAATCGGGCAATCCTTTGAAATAATTAGACAAATGGCGGCGCATTTCAAAGATGCCTGTGGGGATGCCTTTGTATTCGACGGATTTGTGGAGGTGCATCTTGGCTAATGCCACTTTTTGCTCAATGGTGAGGGGGGGCATCTGTTTTCCGTCGGCGAGGTGATGCTTGATTTCGGCAAAAATCCACGGACGTCCGCAGGTGGCACGTCCTATCATAATGCCGTCCACTCCATAACGGTCGAATTTTTCTTTGGCTATTTCGGCGGAAGTGATGTCGCCGTTGCCGATGACGGGAATGTGCATGCGCGAGTTGTTTTTCACCGCGCCGATGAGCGTCCAGTCTGCTTCGCCTTTGTACAGTTGTGCACGTGTCCGTCCGTGTATGGCGATAGCGGCGATGCCCGTATCCTGCAAGCGTTCGGCAATGTCCACGATGTTTTTGGAATCATCGTCCCATCCCAGCCGCGTTTTCACGGTGACGGGCAGTTTCACGGCATTTACAATCGCTTTGGTCATTTCCAGCATCAGGGGGACATTGCAGAGCATTCCCGCCCCTGCGCCGCGAGTTGCGATTTTGCGCATCGGACACCCGAAGTTGAGGTCAATCACGTCGGGACGCGCCGCTTCGGCAATACGCGCCGCTTCGACCATAGCGTCAATGAGATGTCCGTACAACTGTATGCCGATGGGGCGTTCCGCATCTTCTATCGCCAGCTTTTTGAGCGACTTCTTCGCATCACGTATCAGTCCGTCGGACGACACAAACTCGGTGTACATCATATCGGCGCCAAAATATTTGCAAACGTGCCGGAACGATGAGTCGGTCACATCTTCCATCGGGGCGAGAAACAGGGGTTGCTCGCCTAAATTAACGGAACCGATTTGCATACCGGATAATTTTTGTATTTTTGCCGCAAAAATAATCAATTTTTGTTCAACGCTCATGAAAAAAGGTCTTTTTGAATCTTCTACGCCACTCTCACAGTTGATACTCAGCCTTGCTGTGATGGTTACCAGCGTGTTGTTACTGTCTTTCATCGGGATATTGTTTGCGCCGTTAGTAGCAGGTATTTCATTTCCCGATTTTGTCACCAGACTGGGTGACGGCAGCATCAACAGTCATCTTCCGTTCATGCGCTATCTGCAAACGATTCAAAGCATTTCACTGTTCATTATCCCTGCGTTCCTTCTGGGATACCTGTTTTCCGGCAATATTGCGAAGTATTTTACTTTAAAACAGGCAATACCGTTAAAATGGTTCGTGTTCGTTTTTTTATTGATGGTTTCCATCGTTCCGGTAATCAATCTGCTGGTATTGCTTAACGAAATTATGATACCTGCCGGTTTCACGTGGATACACGACAGGGAAGCGGCTGCCGAACAACTGACGCGACTGTTTTTGCACACAGATACTGCGGGGGGATTGCTGTTCAACATTTTCATGATAGGCATGTTGCCCGCACTTGGGGAAGAACTGATCTTCAGAGGGATCATTCAGAAAATATTCACGCGATGGACGGGCAATACCCATGCTGCCATCATCATTTCCGGATTTTTATTCAGCGCAATGCACTTTCAATTTTACGGACTGATTCCGCGTTGGTTGCTGGGCGTGTTGTTCGGTTATCTGCTGGTTTGGAGCGGCTCTATATGGTTGCCCGTTTTCGCCCATTTTGTGAATAATACGATGGCGGTTATTGTCGCCTACTTCTCATATCGACTGGATTTGCCCGAAGACATTGCCGATTACGGCGCTGCTGTGGATGCTTTGCCGGTAACGGTAGCGCTGACCGCCGTATGCGCATTGCTGCTTTGGAAAGTCAAACGGGAATGTGGTATTTTTTATCGACCTGTTAATCAGTAATATACGAATTTCCCTTATATCAATAATTGATTTTTTTTTGGAAGATAACCAAAAAATTATGTACCTTTGAGGGCTGAAATTTAACTAAGAAATTTTTTGTTGTGGACATAAGTAAACATATTCAAGGCTATTTAGCCAGCAATTCATCGGTAATCGTCCCTCATTTAGGATGTTTTACGACAGTGGACAAATCGTCCGTAGTGATAGGCAGCATGGTATTACCTCCCATACGGTCGGTGGAATTTGACAATTCGGAAGACGGCGATGACGGTAAATTTGCTGCATACATCGCAGAACAGGAAAAAATCAGTGCGGAACAGGCAGTAAATTATCTGAACGAATTTTACGAAGACCTCACTAAAAAACTGATTTACAAAAAACCTGTCTTATTGAGTGGTTTTGGCGTGTTGTCGTTGAATGACAGCGGTGATATTGTGTTTGTGCCCGACCCGCATCTGAACATAGCGAGAACGGATACTTTCGGGTTAAAGGAGATCAACATTCCGGCGCCTGTCGCGACAATTGTTCCCGAACCGCCTGTGATAACACCGATAGTTGAGGTAACGCCGCCGAAGACGGAATCTCCCGTAACACCTGCAGTACCCGTAACACCGAAAGAAGAACCGACAACGATCAAACAGGAAGAGAAAAAACCCGAGAAATCCGATTCGGAAAGTCTTTTTGCTTCGACCACTAATGTGAGAGTTCGGGAAAGAGTGGATAGGGAAGGGGTGCTGAACGAATCCGCTCCTCCTCCGTCTCATGAACGCCCGCCTGTTGTTCGGCCCAAACCGGCGGCTACGGTTAAAGCACACGAGCCGTATGTTCCCAAAAGACCCGATCGGAACAAACCATCCGACTCGGGCAGCGGCAGTTTCCCCCTCTGGATTGTGCTCGTCCTGCTTTTGGCAGGCGCTCTTGGTGCAGGTACGTACTATCTGTACCCAAAACTGTCTGCAAAATACGGCAAGCAACAGCAGCAGATTGCACAGACAGACCCGAAACAACCCGACATGACGGAACAAACGACACCGGCAAATACGGATGCGCAACAACCGATTGATCCGGCAGCCGACCCGAAAAACGCTTTGAATCCCGAAACAGATTACGGTGAGAATACGAAAACTTCATCCGTTGCGCAACAAGAGCCGCCACAACAACAAGAGCCGCCACAACAACAAGTGCAGCAGCCTGTTGCTCAACCCGTGCAGGCAGCGCAACAGCCCCAACCGCCCGCCGCAACCAAAGGGATCGGCAACGGACGGTATATTGTGGTGGTAGGCAGTTTCTCGTCCGTCCAGCGTGCGGAAAACTACGGAAAGTTAGTAAGCAGCGCAGGTACAAATTACGAGGTGATCAATTTCGGCAACGGGAAGGTTCGTGTCGTCGTTGCCGGCTATGACAGTCTGGACGAAGCGCGCAACAATCTTCCTGCTATACGGGCGATCCCATATTGCCAAGGCGCTTGGGTTTTAAGAAGGTAACCCCCGGTGTATTCGGTCTTCATACATTTATATATATATGGGGTACGGGTAGCCGCACGGATGGGCAATGCCAAAGCCCGCCTGTTGCTTGAGGGACAACGGGATGTATGGAAACAAATAGACATGCAGCTGGTACACGGAGAACAGCGCATCTGGATACATTGTGCTTCGACAGGCGAATTTGAACAGGGGCGCCCGTTGATAGAGGCTTTGCGCGAAAAATACCCGCAATACAAACTTGTGGCGACATTCTTTTCCCCGTCGGGATACGAATTGCGGAAAAATAGCGCAAGCACGGATTATGTCTTCTACCTCCCTTACGACACACGGCGGAACGCCAAACGGTTTATCGCGCTGGTGCAACCGGTCAAAGCCTATTTCATCAAATATGAATTTTGGCGGAATTATCTGTTGGAAATACACAGGCGGCGGATACCGCTCTACCTCGTTTCCGCCAATTTCAGGGGAGGACAAATTTTTTTCAAGCGGTACGGAAGTCCTTACAAGCAGTTGCTCCGGTACTTTACATGGTTTTTTGTTCAGAATGAGCGTTCGCGCAACCTACTTGTTCACACGGGATTCAACAACGTCACCGTCACGGGCGACACTCGCTTCGATCGCGTGTGCCGCATCGCCGAACAGGGACAACCATTACCTGTTGTGGAGCGGTTTGCAGCAGGCAAAAAATGTGTCGTGGCAGGCAGTACATGGCAACCGGACGTCGACATGCTGCTCCGTTACCTGCACAACGGAAAACATTCCCTGAAATGGATCATCGCACCCCACGAACTGCACGAATCACAAATCGAACAGTTGATAACGGAAGCAAATAAAAAAGATCTGCGAGCTATCCGCTATTCGCAGACAACGGGGAAAAATCCGTCGGACTATGACGTGCTGGTGATTGACAACATCGGGATGCTTTCGTTGCTGTATCGCTACGGAACAATTGCCTACATCGGAGGCGGATTCGGCAAGGGAATCCATAACATCCTTGAGGCTGCCGTGTACGGATTGCCTGTATTTTTCGGCCCCGCGTACGGAAAATTTCAGGAAGCAATTGATCTTGTCGCTTGCGGTGGTGCATTCCCCATACACGATTATGCGGAATTTGCACGTAAAATAGACGAACTGTTGGACAATGAGGAACAATTGCTCCGCGCCTGCGAAACGGCAAAAACATTCGTGGCTTCGGGACGGGGCGCTACGGCAAAAGTGATAGACGGAAGCATGCAATAAGCCTATGGAACGGTATCCACAGTGTCCCGCGATACAAGTCGGCATCCTTTCCGCCGTTGAAGCCGATTTTACCCTGCACGGCATATTTACCTGCCGCCAGACAGAGGAAAACATCACAGGCGACAGACATTTGCGGTGTTTGAACGGGCAGGTGGCAGATACCCTTTCGGGGAAAAATTACGTCGAACTGTCGTTTGTTCCACAAAACGATCTTTGCGCCGTAGAGATACGAAAAGTCACCATAGGTGTTGATTTCCATTGGGAAAGAACCGAAACGCAGATTTTTTCGGGTGCGCTCCGGATAATTGCCGACGGAGAACGTTTGTGCATCATCAACGTCATAGACGCGGAACGATACCTGCAAAGCGTTATTTCTTCGGAAATGAGCGCCACTGCCATGCCCGAATTTCTAAAAACCCACGCCATCATCTCGCGCAGTTGGGTATTGGTGCAGATTGCCCGTCGCGGCAAACGGGAACAGGCTTTTCTCCCACACAGGCATACCCATACCGAAACGGAACAAATTCGATGGTTTGACCACGAAGACCATGATTTGTTTGACGTGTGCGCCGACGATCATTGCCAACGTTATCAAGGCACAACGCGTATCGTGTCGCCGTCGGTAAAAGAAGCGGTGAATGCCACGCGCGGCATGGCGTTGACGTACAATGGGGGCATTTGCGACGCCCGTTTTTCCAAATGTTGCGGCGGCGTCACCGAAACGTTTGAAAACGTATGGGAACCGGTACGCCATCCTTATCTGGCATCCGTAACAGACGCCGAGCAACCGTTATCCCCGAACCTTTCCGACGAAGCGCAGGCAAAAGAGTGGATTCTCTCTACTCCGCCCTCTTTTTGCAATATCTCCGATAAAAAAATCACGGAACAGGCGCTGAACTGCTACGATTTGGAAACACCCGACTTTTTCAGATGGCGGACGGAATACGGACACGAGGAATTGTCGCAGTTGATTGCCGCCCGTTCGGGAATTGACTTCGGCGGCATTATACAGCTCATCCCGCTGCAAAGAGGCGCCTCGGGAAGAATCGTGCGGCTGCTCATCGAAGGGACGCGGCGCAGCATGACCGTCGGCAAGGAATTGCTGATACGCCGATGGCTGTCGCCGTCGCACCTGTACAGCTCGGCTTTTGTGGTGGAGAAGACGGACACGACATTCATCCTGCACGGAGCGGGATGGGGACACGGCGTGGGACTGTGCCAAATCGGCGCCGCCGCAATGTGCGCAAAAGGCTATTCATGCCGGCAGATATTGAGCCATTACTATCCAGGAAGCAGCATCGAAACGATGTATCGTTGAAACACCCGTCGGAACAAGGTGCTAGCCCCCCAACGCTGTCAACGGTCGCAGACCCTGTCATGAATCGCGTTGTGCCGGAATCTCGTGGATACGAGCTACTTTACTTGATTTTATTGATAAGACTCGCCAGATATCCTGCCCCAAAGCCATTGTCGATATTCACTACGGAAATTCCCGCGGCGCAGGAATTTAACATGGTGAGCAGCGCGGACAGTCCCGAGAAATTAGCGCCGTAGCCCACGCTGGTGGGCACGGCAATAACGGGTTTATCTACTAATCCGCCAATCACTCCGGGCAGTGCGCCTTCCATTCCCGCCACCGCTATGATGACACGTCCTCTGCGGATCACGTCCAAACGGCTGTACAAGCGGTGAATGCCCGCCACCCCTACGTCAAATATGCGTTCCACACGATTGCCGAACAGTTCTGCGGTAACAGCCGCTTCTTCAGCCACGGCGATATCCGCCGTTCCTGCCGTAACAATGGGAATATATGTTTCGGTAAGTTGTATTTCGTGTCGCCGGATGATGATTACGTGCGCATCGGGACGGTATTCCGCTTCGGGAAACAACTTTTTCACCCGCAGGAATAACTCTTCCGACGCTCTTGTTGCCAGAATGTTGGCTTGGTGTTCATACATCAGGCGGATGATTTGTTCGGCATGATCGAGCGTTTTTCCGGCGCAGAAAATCACTTCCGGATATCCGGTACGCAACTGTCTGTGGTGGTCGATTTTGGCAAACCCCATTTCGGTGAACGGGAGGTCTTTCAACTGCTCCATTGCGGCGTCAACATTTTGCTTGCCCTGTCGCACGTCTTCCAGAATGTTTCGGATATGTTCGGGCGTCATGCTTGTTTCAGTATTTGCGCGGCATGGTTGCTTGTATCCACCTTTTCGATCACGTTTTCTATCAAGCCTTTTTCGTCAATAACAAATGTGGTGCGGATGATACCCATATAAGAGCGTCCGTACATCTTTTTTTCGCCCCACACTCCATAGAGCGCAGCAATGGAATGGTCGGCGTCGGCAATAAGCGGGAAGGGCAGGCTGTATTTGCCGATGAAGCCGGTGTGCGATTTTTCACTGTCGGGACTGACGCCTACAATGGCATAGCCGTTACCGGAAAAATCGCCGTAAGCATCACGCAGGTTGCATGCTTCGGCGGTACATCCGCCCGTATTGTCTTTCGGATAAAAATACAGCACTAATTTTTTACCGCTGTAATCTTTCAGGGAGATTTCTTTCCCGTCCTGATTTTTTCCCGTAAACTCAGGGGCTTTATCGCCCGGTTTCAATGTAATCATGGGTTTCGGATGTTTCAAAAACCTTAATTCCAACTGCTTGTTCCCCTGTCCAGCATGGGTTTGTTCACATAGCCGTGCCTGCCGAAAATGAGGTTCAGCCCTGTCCGGAAAGTGACGGTTTTCTGGCGTTCGGGGATATAAGGTATTTCGTCGCCTATTTCGTTGCCATCGTCTATCCGGATGGTGGAATAACGAACCGGCACATAATCGGTGAGGAAATAGAATTGCAGCGGTCCGAAGAAAAACGTAAAGCCGCCGCCCAGATATACATTGCCTTTGACCTGGTAATTTGCCCCTACGTTGAGCGCTACGAAGCTGTACGGTTGCAGATAGAGCGACAGGTTGAAATTCTGGCGGACGCCTTTTCTCCAGAATGTGGTGCGCGACAATAGTCCTGCCGATACCGCTTTGGTCAGTTGATAGTTAGCGCCGGCATAAAACACGGGCGCCAGTTTGGTGTTGAACTTATCATGTTGCACGTGGTAATTTATCGCATTTTCCAGTGAATCCAGCAAATCATCGAACAGATCGTCCCTGTCATCGGTGACATCATATTCCACACCGTTGAACGTGTAATTGCCGTTGAATGCTACCCCGTTCAGGTCGTCTTTCCATGAGATGAAGCCGAGATTGTTCAATGCTGCCGACACGACAAACCGCTCATTAATGCGGTACGTGGCGCCCAAGTCCACGGCTATTCCCGGATTGTTAAACCCCGTACCGTACTGGCGTATCCAGTCTTCGTTGGTTTCCAAATCTTCCCGCAATTCCGTATCGTCAATCTTCCCTTCGGAGTCCGTCGTTACCTCGTAAGGCGCCGAAGAATATATATCTCCCTGTGCATACACGTCCCACTGGTATTCTCCCGTGTGCAGGGTAAATTTGCGGATGTCCGTTGCTATGGCTACCTGACCGAAGAGTGGTTTCACGTTCACGCCGATGGACAATTTATCATTGATTTTGGTGCTGTAGCCGATCCGGAATTGTTTGTATGCTACCGCTTGTATGCGCAGCGGAGAAAAGTCCAGCGACGTCTCGTCGGGGAAACCCGATTCGGTAATTTTGAACAAGTCGGAGGGCAGAGCGGTGTTGACGACCACGTGTTCCGATATGCCGAATGACAAATAGCCGTTGCCTGTGCGGAAGCCGAAGCCGATGATGTCCACATCCACATTGCTGTTGAGCATGGCGGCTTTTTTCCCGATGGATTTCCGCAGCAAGGCGTAATCGAACTGCTTTTCAATGGGCGTGTACCATCGATCACCCTGCTGTTGCAGCATGTCCTTAACGGCAAAGTCGCTGCGAAAGTCAAACCCGATGGAGGGGAGCGACAGATAACCGTTGGCACGCGGTTGGTATGCAGGGTTCATCTGCGAGATTTGCGGGACGGTTTCCATAAAATAGAGTGACATCGGTGTCTGCGCCTGTACGCTGACAATTACGCCCGACAGCGCCGACAATATGAAACAGGATATTTTTTTTACTTTCATGACGTTATTCAAAAATATTGGAAGGTATATCGGATTTAAAACGCAACGAAACCGCTATATCAAGGGCGTTATGTTCGTACACTTTAACATACGTTCCGCTGCTGGTGCTGGCTGAAGTGCTCAGAATGACATGCTTGACGTCCTGCGTTCTGAACTTTTGTATCTGGCTTTGGTTCAACGAAATGGTGACGTTTTGCGTCTGATCGCTATTCGTAATGCGTTCGTTATCCATGATGGTTTCCACGGGCAAACCCGCATCGTCAATGGCTGTTGCCGACAACGAGATATTGAAAGGTAAACCATTGTCCACCGCCAGATGGATGGTTACGTTTTCGATGCTTTTGCTGAGTTCTTCATCATCGTCTATCAAATCGTTGAAGTCAAAATCAACGGTGTCCTGCCGGTTATACGCCTCTGTTTTGAAATGAAGCGGTACGGTCAGGGTCAGGTCAATATTGATCAAATCATCATTATTGGTTTTCACGATAAAATTTGGCGTAGGTCCTTCTCCGTCAGGGTTGGAATTGCCCGTCACATTCAGGCGGATTCTGTTTGGATACAAGCCGTTATCAAACTCCATGGAGGCGTTGGACTCATATTTGCATGTGCCGGGCGTAACGACGCCTGTCCCTGCATTACGCGAGGCTGCAGGCAAATTAAATTCAAATTTGGAACTCAGCTGCAGTGCGTCCGCCACAAGGGTATTGTCTTTATACATCTCAATACCGTTGGGCGCCGAAATATGGAACGGCACGCCTATATTGCTGGTGACGTCTGCTTGTATGGTGATGTCTTTGAATCCGACTTCGCCTGTCATATCCAGACTTTCAAATACATCGAAAGTAAAATCATCGCTTTCGCTCTGTTCGCTCTGTTGCCCGAAATATCCCGACAGGTAGTCCACTTCTATGTTGGAAATATTGTACGTGACGGTCATTGGTCCGGAGGCTGATCCGCTACCGGCGGTAAGTTGCACTTCATACGCAAAATTCAAATTATGGTCGGGGGCGGCAGTGGTAATGGTATAACCGGCGAGGTTGCTGGTCAGCGTATTGGTTCCGGAACTCAGGGCATCGAAATTTATTGAGAAGCGGTTGTTGTTGCGCGTCAATTCGGGGATTTTAATCGTCAGTCTTCCCTCGTAACCTGAAGGCAATTCGACAGAAAACCGGATAGTTCCCGCAGTAAGTTTTGCGCTTTCCACATAGGTTTGATTGTTTTCGTTCATACTTGGTTTAATGGATATTGTATCCGTTATGGGCGGGGTGGAGATGTTTACCGGCGTCGAAGGCAAAGCAATGTTCCAGTTTCCCGATATGTCGTCTATTCCTATGTCGCTGTTCCAGCCAATGCTTTCGGAATAGGTGTACTGGGTGCAGATCACTCCTTCGTTATTCACAAACAACCCGTCAATGTCCAGCCATTTTTCCATGCTTTTGTAAATGGGCACATGCACTTTTGCAACGGGAGCGGCAAATTCGACGGGACGGTAATCCATCTCTTCGGTGTTGAACACTATATCGTTCTCGCGGCAAGATACTGCTGTCAGCGCGAGAGCCGCAATCAATATGCTTATATTTGATTTCATCGGTCTGTTTTTTAATTTAATTTAATATTTCAATTTCAACGCGGCGGTTGGCTGCGCGTCCTTCTTCGGTATCGTTGGGCGCAATGGGGCGTTCAAAGCCGTAGCCTTCGTATTCTACCCGTTCTCCGGTTATGCCTTGTGAAATCAGATAGTTCCTTACCGACAGCGCTCTGTTTTTAGATAGTTTTTTATTGGTTGCCGCAGAGCCTACATTATCGGTATGTCCCGAAATTTCGATTCTCACGTTGGGGTTTTCCCGGAGCAGATTCACAAGTTTGTTCAGTTCGGAGAATGATTGAGGAAGCAGGGTGGATTTTCCGGTATTGAACAGGATATTTTCGATCACCACTTTTACGCCGCTTTCCATTTTTTTCAATGCGAAGTTTCTAACTAACAGTGTGCTGTCTGCGTCGAACTGCAATACGCCATTTGCGAAGAAATGTCCCTCCGAAGTGATCTCCAGCAGGAACGGCCCATCGTCCGGAAGCGGTAATTCGTATTTTCCGTTTTCGGCGGTAGTTATTTTTTGCGCAAACTGTCCGTCTCCCGCCTTGCTCACGCTGATGTCTGCTTTGAGCGGCGCGTTGCTGCCCTCTTCGGTGATTATGCCCGTTACCGCGTAGGAGGTAATGCTTCTCTGTAAGGTGATGTTTTTGCTGCCGGACGCTTCTTTGATGTTTTTCAGTTGCAGACTTTCGTTATGATCGAAATAATCCGTCGCTTTTACGGCTATGTCAACGTTAATTTTATCTTCCAGCGTCACTGTATAGAATCCCGAATTTTCATCCGACACCGTGCGATACAGCACATCATCCTTTCCGGCGGCTTTGATGAGCATTTCCGCCTGAACGGGCTTTCCTGTCTTCACGTTGGTGATGTATCCGTTGAGTGTGTAGGGATGGAGCAGTTTTTCGAGCGCAAAGTTCTGTTCCACTTTGGCGTGGCGTGTGGTGGGGTTGGTGAAATTTTCGGTAACGGAACGATAACCTATCGCTTCGGCTTGCAGGTAATAATCGCTCGTGTCTTCCATGTTCAGGACATAGCGCTGTTGCACGGTATCGTTGGTGGCGGTGGCGACCGGAAAATCGGTCGTTTTGTCAAACAGTTTGATGGTGGCTGCCAGTGTTTTGCCGGTTTTCACGTCGGTAACATTGCCCGAAAGTTCAAACGGGATTCGCAAATCTTTTTTAACGGCATAGATGTCCAGTCCTCCGAAACCGCCGCTCCGTTTGGATGAGAGCAGTGCAATGGTGGTATCGGAAGTGAGGCGGTAAAACAGGTCGTCGTCCGGGCTGTTGATGGGATAACCCATGTTCACCGGTTCGCCCCATCCGCCGATTTCCGTTTTTTGGGATTTATACACGTCAAAACCGCCCATTCCGGGGCGTCCGTTTGTCGAAAAGTATAAAGTATTGCCGTCGGGGGTAACGAATACGCTTTCTTCGTTGAGCGGCGTGTTGAGTGCGCTTACGTTTCGAGGACGCTTAAAACTGCGTTTCCCTTTTTTTGACGCATACCAGATGTCTTTGCCGCCTTCGCCGCCCAAACGGTCGGAGATGAAATACGCATCTCCGTTTTCCGTGAAGCTGATGCTGCTTTCTTTACTGGTTTTTTTGCTGATCACCCTTTTTAGCCGGCGCTTGTTGGTCGGGTTGCCGTTTTTTTCCTTAAATTGTGTGCGATAAATGTCGCCAAAGCGTTTTTTGCCTTTGTAATACAGCAACGAGTAGGTTTCGTTATCCACTCCCGCCACACTCATGTGTTTGTATGATGTCACGCTTGCTTCTTTGGCTTCGTTCGCTTTGCCGTTTACAAATTCGGATGAGAACAGGATGCGTTCCGGATACACGGAATGGTCGGCAAAATTCAAATCATCATCTTCCGGACGGCGCGAGGTGAAATACAGGCTTGGCGGTAACGAAGGCGACAGCAACTCCACCGCGCTGTAGTCGTCGTAATAACTGTTCACTTCCGGACCTGCATTGATGACATATGCCGGAAGCGAGTCTTCCACCGCCTTTGCGGAAAAATCGCATATCGCGATGAAGCGCGTGATTTTATCTGTCTCCTTCTTTGCGCGTTTTGGCGACAACGTTTCCATATACTGGTAGAACGTTTCTTTGGCTTCTTTATATTGTTGATTGTATATCAGCGCTATGCCTTTCAGACAATAATAATCGAAAGCAACGTCGGGATAAGTACGGTTGAAAAATGAAAGGGCGTTTTTCGGTTGGACGCCGTATAAATGGCTTACCCCTATCTTATAGTTGAGTGGCGAATATTCGTCTGTGATACGGTACAGCTTCATGTAATGCTGCAATGCCGCATCGTATAATCCGTTTTTGTAATAAGAATCGCCCTGTTTGACGGCTTTTTTTATCTCTTTGCCGTCATCCGACAAAGACAACAGTTCTTTTTTGTCAATCTTCGGATTCTCTTGCGCATGGAGAGACACGCAAATTACCAGAAGCAAAGCGGGGATGATATTTTTTACCATATTGCTTTATGTTTTAAAATTTGCTGCAAAATTATAATTATTATCTTATATAAACAAAAAAGCAATGGTTTTTATTGAAAAAAAATTAAAAATTGGCTAAATCTTTTTTGAGGTGCTATTATATCGCACAAATTATAAACACAAAACGATTTCAATCACTCATGTTACGCACCGGTCAATGTCAGGCTGTCCTGCGTTCCCTCCTGTGGAGGGGGTATCCAAAGGACGGTGTGGTTTTCTCGACTGAGCAAAACCTGACATTGTCAAAGTCCCTGCGGGACTTATCGGTCGTCGCTGGCAAGAGGCTGTCTCAAAAACGAGGCAGCCTCCTACATTATTCGCTATTCGCTATTTGTTATTCATTATTCGTTTTTTTCAGCAGGGCAACCACACAGGATTGCCCCTACATTATTCACTATTCACTATTCGTTATTCGTTATTTTCAGATCACGTTGCGCGCGCTTTTGTACAGCGTGAAAAAGTCGGGCGCGGTGTTCCTGAACAGGTCGATGAGTTGATCCAGTTCGTCGTAGAGGGTGGAGTCGGCGGTGGCGAACAGCTGTTTGAGGCTGCCGGTGTACAGTTTGCGTTCGTCTCTTGTTTGCGCAGGCCTGTTCAGCAGGAGTTCGCACTGTGCGATGCTTTCTTTCAGCCTGTTGAGGTACTGTTCGTCGATGCCGCAGGCTTGCAGGTCGGCGGCGCGGGCTTCCGCTTC
>JAISWR010000133.1 GCA_031270985.1 Bacteroidales bacterium
GCGAAGCCGCCAGGGAAATAGCCGGCGGCGGCGGCGGACAGCCTTTCTTCGCTACAGCCGGCGGCAAAAATGCCGGCGGTTTGGAAAAAGCCATGGAAAAAGCGCTTGAACTGCTGACGAAGTAAATTTATCGTCTTCTCCGCACAACGTGAATTTCAGATGTGTTTAACTGCTAATTCCGCTTGCCGGAAAGACTTTTACAGGCTGTCGCCAAAATCTTCTTTGAACTTGGCGATAAGTTTTTGTGTCCAGTCCGAAACAGGCTCCAAACCGCCCATGAAAAACCGCAGTACGGGTGGTTCATAAACGAATTTCAACCCGCCTATCAGTTCGCGGTTACGGTGCAGCCACGTCATACGGTCAGCCACGTATTTAATTTGCGATAGTGTGAACACTCGACGGGGAACAGCCAGCCGGAGTAATTCCATATCGGCATAGGTTTCGTTGCCGTTTTCGTCGCGCTGGTTGGATATGGATCCGCGTTCCATTCCCCTCACGCCGGAGATGAGGAAAAACGCTGCTGCCAGCGCACCTGCCGGATATTGGGTTTGCGGGATATGTTCGCACATTTTCATGGCGTCCACATGTGCGCCCAGCACACCCGGAGGGGTCACCATCGGTACGCCTTGAGCGACGAGGATATCCACCAGATAGGCAATAAATTGGGGGCTTTGGCATATCATGGACTCGTCCAGCGTTTCGTACAAGCCGACGGCTATGGCTTCGATTTCGCGCACCGACATGCCTCCATAGGTAAGAAACCCTTCAAACAAGGGTACCAGCGGTTCCAGATCGCGGTAAATGTTCAGGTCGTTGGTACAGATACCGCCTCCGCGTGACGAACTGAGTTTGCGGGCGGAGAAATACACGATGTCTGCCAGTCCCGTCATGATTTCGATGACTTCAGCCATAGAAGCGTCGGCAAATTCCGGCTCGCGCCGGATGACCAAATAAGCGTTTTCGCCCAGCAAACTTGCATCCAGCACAATTTTAATTCCGTACTTGTCGGCTATTTCGCGTACGGCGCGCATGTTGGCGATGGAGAACGGCTGTCCGCCAATCAGATTGGTGGAGGCTTCCATGCGGATGAACGGGATGTTTTCAACCCCTGTTTCCCGAATCACTTCTTCCAGCCTTTCCACGTTCATGTTGCCTTTGAACGGATGGGATGAAGCGATGTTGTAGGCTTCGTCGTAGAGCAATTCCACGATCCG
Source organism: Bacteroidales bacterium (assembly GCA_031270985.1). Taxonomy (GTDB): domain Bacteria; phylum Bacteroidota; class Bacteroidia; order Bacteroidales; family UBA4181; genus JAIRLS01. The sequence goes on from JAISWR010000133.1 coordinate 1,215, forward strand.
CCCGCCGTACTGGGTGATATGCGCCAAAGCGGTGGTAAAGTGGTAGTTCATCGGGATTAAATCACCCTTTTTCTTGATATAGGCATTGGCAAGGATGTTTTCGGCAGCACGCCCCTGATGTGCAGGCAACAGGTATTTTTTCTTCAACACGTCTTCTACCGCTTTTTGCATACGGAAAAAACTTTGCGACCCGGCATACGCATCATCGGCGTGCATCATGGCGGACAGTTGCATATCGCTCATGGCATTGGTGCCGCTGTCGGTCAACATGTCGAGAAACACATCTCGGGTATTCAGCCTGAAGGTGTTGAAACCGCCTTCTTGTAAGGCTTCCAGACGACGCTCTATCGGCACCAAATGTAATTTTTGGACAACACGCACTTTGTGCAACTCCAACGGGATATTTTCGCCGTTGTAAAATTTAATCTTTGCAGAACTTTCTTTGGACATAACGATAAAATATGACTTTTATAATAAAAATGGTTGCAATTTGATATGAATCAAACGAAAACGTTCAGATTCGGGCGGCAAAGATATAAAAAAGGTTTTAAAATATTTGTACAACCCAACGGTTTTTCGCAATATTGCAGTTTAAAAAATTGTCGTCATGGTGGGAACTTTGGTCAATGCCGCCGCGATTATTGCGGGAAGCAGCATAGGGTTGGTATTCAAAAAAAATATGCCCGAAAAATATCAGGACATGTATTTTCAAGCGGTGGGGTTATTTACAATGCTGCTGGGCATTCAGATGGCGGTAGGTATTGTTGAGCATCTGTTTGTCGTGTTGAGCCTTGTACTGGGAGGATTTATCGGCGTGTGGTGCAAACTCGGCGAAAAAACAGACCGGTTTGGAAATTTCATTAAGATGAAAGTCAAGTCGAAAAATGAACATTTTACGGAGGGCATGGTCACCGGATTTCTGCTGTTCTGCATGGGTTCAATGACGATTGTCGGCGCTATTGAAGAGGGGTTCGGCGCCACCTCCAAACTGCTGCTGACCAAATCCGTCATGGATTTTTTTTCATCCATCATGCTGGCGTCCGGCTTAGGCGTGGGCGTACTGTTTTCCGCTGTCCCGCTGTTGCTCTTTCAGGGCGGCATCACACTGTTGGTAGCCATTTTCGGCAAAGACCTCCCCTCCGGCATCATTGCCGAAATCAAAGTCGTGGGCGGCGTCATTCTGTTGGGACTCAGCCTTAACCTGTTACAATTAAAACGGCTGGAAATTATCAATCTGTTGCCGTCCCTGTTGCTGATAGGCATTTTTATGTGGTTGGAACCGCACATCATCTGTCTTTGGGAATGGTTGAAACATCTCTTTGGCTGATATGCTTCATGCGGCATGGATATAATCTCACAGCCCGCCTGTCTTTCGCCTTTTTCTCTTTTCAAGCGCAATTGTTGTTTTCATCTTCACCACGTAACACAGTGTTCCGGTGATGATGCCCAGCAATGCCCCGCAAATCACGTCCAACGGATAATGCACACCCAGATAAATGCGGCTATAGCCCACCAGTAGCGCCCATGCGAGAATGAAATACGGGAACAGGCTGTTTTTTCGCGCATAGGAAAGCACAAAAAACGTAACCAGTGAAAATACGTTGGCGGCATGTGACGACACAAACCCATACTGTCCGCCGCAACCGTTCAATGTGCGCACACCTTCCAACGCATGGCAGGGGCGCAGGCGGCATACTGCATCTTTGAAACACACCACCGAAATGCGGTCGGCAAGAAAAAACGATAATCCGATGCACACCACCGCCAGCCACCAACGCTTAGGCTCCCTGCGCAAAATAATCAACGCAAACATCAGCGTCACCACAACGCCAATGTTCCAATGACGGCTTAATGTTACAAGAACCGCATCGAAAAACGGATGATGATGCCCGTTGATACAATAAAAAACATGAGTGTCCCACGAAATTAATTGCTCTAACATATCGCTTTTTATTTTAGCCGGAACAAAAGTAATGTTTTTTGAAATGCAGTCAAAAAAAACGAAGATTTTTCCGGCAGTGTTGTTTTTATAAAAAAAAACTGTACCTTTGCGCACCGATTTTTAAAGAAATTTGACGGTCAAAAACAACGTAAATAAGTAAATGTAAGAACAATGAGTTTGAAATTACATATCAAGAAAGGCGATATGGTGATTGTAAACGCCGGCGACGATAAAGGTACGCAAGGCAGAGTGTTGGAAATCATTCAGGACAAGAAAAAGGGTCGCATTCGCGCCATTGTGGAAGGCGTGAACATTGTGACCAAGCATACCAAACCCAATTCCAAAAACACCAATGGAGGTTTCGTGCGAAAAGAAGCGCCTGTCCACATTTCAAATCTGAACCCGATTGATCCGAAAGAAAAGAAGGCAACCCGCATCGGACGGAGGCTGGAAAACGGGAAAGTGGTTCGTTATGCTAAAAAATCAGGGGAGGTCATCAAATGAAAAAGTACGTTCCTAATTATAAAACAAAATATCGGGAAGAAGTAGTGCCCGCCTTGATGAAAGAATTTGGTTACTCCAGCATCATGCAGGTGCCGAAAATCGAAAAAATCGTCATCAATCAGGGGGTAGGGCGTCACTCGGTGGTAGATAAAAAGATTGTAGACACATCCATCGCCGAAATATCATCCATTGCAGGACAAAAGGCAGTAGCCACCGTTTCCCGCAAAGACATTTCCAATTTCAAACTCCGCAAAGGCGTGGCGGTAGGTGTGCGTGTCACCCTGCGTAGCGACCGTATGTACGAGTTTCTCGAAAGATTGATTGCCGTTTCCTTGCCGCGTATCCGTGACTTCAAAGGAATATCGGGTAAATTGGACGGCAAAGGCAATTACAGTCTGGGCATTTCCGAACAGATCATCTTTTCGGAAATTGATATTGACAAAATCACCAAGATACTCGGCATAGAAATCACATTTGTGACGACTGCCAAAAGCGACGAGGAAGGTTATGCCTTGTTGCGTGAATACGGATTACCTTTTAAAAACGTAAAAAAGAATTAAAATATGGCGAAAGAATCAATGAAAGCGCGTGAGGTGAAACGTGCAAAAATGATAGCCAAATATGCGGAAAAACGTAAAGCGTTGAAAGAAGCGGGAGATTTCCAGAAACTTGCAACGTTGCCGCGTAACTCCAGTACGGTGCGCATCCACAATCGCTGTTTGCTGACGGGACGCCCCAAAGGTTACATGCGGCAGTTCGGTGTCAGTCGTATCGTGTTCCGCGAAATGGCTTCTAAAGGCTTGATACCCGGCGTAAAAAAGGCAAGTTGGTAAAAGAATTTCCGGGAAACGTTTTTACAAAACGCTAAAGTCTTTGATCATTTGATGATACGGCTTTGGGAGAAATGCAGCAAAATTTTTTTCTAGCTGTGTGTTTGACATTCCTTTTTGTTCTAATCGCATGGTTTTGTGCATTGTAGCAGGTATTCGTCCTTTTGTCGCTCTCTATTGTTTCTCCTAAAAAATTTTACAGAAAAGAATTTTTTTTATAATATTGCATATTCTTTCCCTTATGGAAAGAAATGCTTATTTTATTGATAATCACACTTTATAGCCAAATAAACATGAAATTCGTTACATCAAGCGCTGAATTACTCGGACATTTACAGTCTGCCAGCAAAGTCATCAATACAAAAAACACCCTGCCGATATTGGATAATTTTTTGTTCAAACTTGACGGTAATATTTTGGAAATCACGGCATCGGATTTGGAAACCACGTTGGTGACCAGAATGGTGCTGGAGAACGTTTCCGAAAGCGGAGCGATTGCCATTCCTGCACGCACCATCACCGAGTTTGCCGGCAAATTTGCCGACCAACCGCTTACGTTCAATGTGGACGTCGCCACGCACACCATCAGGATATATTCCGAAAACGGCGAATACACCATACAGGGGTACCCGTGGGACGATTTCCCGCAACTGCCGCAACTGAAGACAGACATGGCGAAGCCGATGCATGTGCCTGCGGGAGTGGCGTTGCAAGGGGTGAGCAAAACTATTTTTGCCACCGGTGACGACGAACTGCGCCCCGTGATGAACGGCATCTTCGTGGAACTGACCACCGACAGTATCACCTTTGTAGCATCCGACTCGCACATGCTGGTGCGCTATCGCCGTACCGACGTGAAAGCGGAAGAAAACGGTTCGTTTATCCTGTCCAAGAAACCGGCGTCGCTCCTGCGAACATTATTGGCAAAGGAACAGAGCGATGTGGAGATTTCTTTCGACGACCGCAATGCAAGGTTCCGCCTCTCGGACTACACATTGATTTGCCGTTTGGTGGAAGGCATCTATCCCGCCTACAACTCGGTGATTCCCACCAACAACCCCAACAAGATGACCATAGACCGCGTGGAATTTTTAAGCTCCTTGCGACGCCTTCAAATGTTCGCCAATCAGGCAACAAATCTGGTGAAAATGGAACTGAAAGGCAATCAGGTGAAAATATTAGCCCAAAACCTCGACTTTTCCAGCGCAGGCGACGAAGTGCTCAAATGCCAATATGACGGCGACAACATGACCATCGGCTTCAAGGTGAATTTTCTCTCCGAACTGGTGTCCAACCTCTCGTCAACGGACATATTGATGGAAATGTCAGACCCCGCGCGCGCCATTCTTGTCCTGCCCGTGCAAACGGACACAGAAGGAGAAGACATCCTGATGCTGATCATGCCGATGACCGTTGCCGAATGAAACTTGCGCTCAAAAAGCCATTGGTGATTTTCGACCTCGAAACAACAGGGTTAAACATCGCCAACGACCGTATCGTGGAAATATCCTACCTGAAAGTTTTCCCCGACCAACACGAAGAAAGCAAGACATACCGCGTCAACCCCACCATCCATATTCCAAAAGAAGCAACAGCAATTCACGGCATTTGCGATGACGATGTGGCTGATGCACCAACTTTCAGCGCAATAGCGCACACGCTGACAAACATCTTTGTGGGATGCGACTTGGCAGGTTATAATTCCAACAAATTTGACCTGCCCCTGCTGGCAGAAGAATTTTTACGTGCCAATATCGATTTTGACCTGAAAAAATGCAGGTTCATTGACGTACAGGTGATTTTTCACAAAAAGGAACAACGCACACTGGAAGCAGCCTACAAATTTTACTGCAATAAGGCGATGAGCAATGCACACAGCGCGGAAGCTGACAGTCGGGCAACCTACGAAGTGCTGCAATCGCAGTTGGACAGGTATGCCGACCTGCCACACGACATTGACGGTCTGTCGGATTTTTCCACTTACGTCAAAGTCGTTGATTTTGTAGGGCATATCATCCTCAACGACAAACAGGAAGAGGTATTCAACTTCGGAAAATACAAGGGACAAAGCGTTACGACGGTGCTGGCAAAAGACCCCCTGTACTATTCATGGATGATGAACGGTAATTTTCCGCAATATACCAAAAACGTGCTTACCGCCATCAAATTGCGGGAATTTAAGAATTGTGACAGCCCAACCATCGGCGGAGGAACAGAATAAACATCCAGAACTTCCCCGTCCGGACACATAAATAAACCGGCGTTGTTCAGGCAATTTTGCAAGATAAAAAAGCGACTAAGTCCCGCAGGGACGACACTTTATTCACCGTATGCTTTAGCTTACCGTTGGTTAGCTTACGATTGGTTAGCTTACGGACGAGCAATCACGGGCACTGTCTAACACGCAAAGTCCCGCAGGGACGACACTTTATTAACCGTATGCTTCAGCTTACGGACGAGCAATCACGGGCACTGTCTATTACGCAAAGTCCCGCAGGGACGATACTTTATTAACCGTATGCTTCAGCTTACGGATGCCAGCGACGACCGCCAAGTCCCGCAGGGACGACACTTTATTCACCGTATGCTTCAGCTTACGGACGAG
>JAISWR010000015.1 GCA_031270985.1 Bacteroidales bacterium
AAAGAATTGTAATCATTGATTTTGGCGGAAGTCAATACCTGTCCCGATATCTTTTTTGCCGTTACGCCTCGCAGTTCTGTTTCGATTGATTGCGCTTTGTTCGGGTCAATATTTACCAGAGTGATATGGATTTTTCCCGAAGCGTCTTTGGAAGCCGAAACATTGATGGCATCCATTCTTTTGCCATTCAGTTCGTATTTGCCTGACGTCAGCGAAACCGGCAACAGGGTTGCATCCTGATGTACCTTATATAAATAATATACCCAATAGGTCGGCGTGAGCAGCATTTTTTCCTTGTCGGTGAGGATGACGGCTTGCAGAACATTGACGGTTTGCGCAATGTTGGTCATTTTCACGCGGTCGCAGTGCGCATTGAAGATGTTCAGGTTGACAGCGGCTAAAATAGCGTCACGCAAAGTGTTTTGCTGATAGAGGAATCCGGGATTGGTGCCGGGTTCGACGTCCGTCCAGATACCCCATTCGTCGGTCATCAGTCCGATACGTTTCTGCGGGTCGTACCGATCCATGATTGTCGAATGTTTGGTAATCAGTTCTTCCATGAAAAGCGTATTTGAGATTGTATTGAAATACTCTGTTTCGTCGAACTGTGTTGCCGAGCCTTTTCTACCCCAGTTGTTTGTTGGAATAGTGTAATAATGCAGCGACAAGCCATTCATCCTTCCGCCGACGTTTTTCATCACCGTTTCCGTCCAGTTGTAATCGGCGGCGTTGGCTCCGCAGGCGATTTTGTAAAGACGGTTGTCGCCATAGTTACGGCAGTAGGTGGCATATCGGCGGTACAGGTCGGAGTAATGGTCGGGCGTCATGTTTCCTCCGCATCCCCAACTCTCATTGCCGACACCCCAGAATTTCACTTTCCATGGTTTCTCACGACCGTTCTGCTTGCGGAGGTTCGACATCGGACTCTCGCCGTCGAAAGTGATGTACTCAACCCATTTCGACATTTCTTCCACGCTGCCGCTACCGAGATTGCCGGAGATATACGGCTCACAATCCAGCTGTTCGCAGAGGTCGAGAAACTCGTGCGTGCCGAAACTGTTATCTTCGACAACGCCGCCCCAATGCGTGTTTATCATTTTCGGGCGTTTGTCGCGCGGGCCGACGCCGTCCATCCAGTGGTATTCGTCGGCAAAGCAGCCGCCGGGCCATCGAAGATTCGGTATCCGAATATCTTTCAAAGCCTTCACTACATCGTTGCGTATGCCGCGCGTGTTGGGAATCGGCGAATCTTCGCCCACCCAGTAACCGCCGTAAATACAGTGGCCGAGGTGTTCGGAGAAATGCCCGTAGATGTGTTTGCTGACAGTTTCTTTGCCCTGATCGGCATTGACAACTAATCTGTTTTGCGCTGATACCGGTATTCCAAAACCAAGTATCACTAAAATCTGAAATAAAAATTTCCTATTCATCCTGTTTGTAATTTAATACTGTAATTTATTACTAAAATCGAGTGCAAAAGTACAGCATATAAATGTACCGGTATGGGATGATTTGTGCCAAATGTTAGGTCGTTTTGTGCCATGCTTGATTTTAATGTTTTACATGTATTGTACCGGGGTAACGCCAAGATCATTTTCACAACGCCTTTTTACAGGGTAAAAAACAGAGAACAGGTTAAAATGAATAGCGCCGCACAGTTTTTCTTGACCGATTTTTTAAATCATCTCCAAAAAAAATGTACTTTTGCAACGGAATAATGCAATAGATATGCGGAAAACGCTTGTGATATTGTTGGTGGTGGCCTCGGTTGCGGCAGTGGGAGTTTCGTTTTGGTTTGTTTTTTCGGAGAAAGGACAAATTACTTCCGAAACGCTATATGATGCGGTGCCGCTGGATGCCGGTATAATGCTCGAAATACCCGATTTTGGCGCTTTTTGCAATGCGCTGGACGAAAGTTTGTTTTGGAAGCAGTTGAGTGCCATTCCTCACTTTGTACGATGGAATGAGGCGGTGGCGCAATTGGACAGGCTTGGGAAAATTCATGAATCAGCATTGCCGTTGCGCGGTCATGTCCTTTTTTCAACACATCCCATAGGGAAAGACGAAATATACGCCATCGGTTATGTGCGCATAGCCGACGAAAAGGAGGCGGAAACCATGATGAACGCCGTAAAGCAACAGTTGTCAGGAACGGCTGTTTTTTCGGAACGCGCTTATGACAGGACAACAGTGACGGAGGTAACGTTTAAGGATGGGAAAACGGGCACTTTTTCGTATGCCTGCCGGAAGGGGATACTTATGTTTTCGTCTTCGGCGATATTGCTCGAAAGTGCGTTGCGCCACGTGGAAGACGGAAAAGACATCATCACAAAACAGGGGAGATTGTTCGATTTGATACGCACTGCGGGCAAAAATGCGCTGGCGCACGTTTATATTCATCATGTCCGTTTGCCCCGAACGGTACGGAGCATACTCCATGCCGAACAATACAAAACCGTTGAAGCTGCTGCAAATTTTGCCGATTGGACGGAATTGGACATCAATTTGAAACCCGACCTGCTGATGTTCAACGGCTTTACTTCGCAAGACCCGCTGTCGGGACAATGGACAAGTACTTTGACGGGGCAGCAAGCCATTCCGCCAACCCTCACCGACGCCATGCCGCCTGCCACTTACGCCTGTCTCTGGATGGGTATCCCGAATCCGGCGCAATATTTTTCGGATTACGGCACGTATCTCGGAAAAATCAAGGAAACAGGCTATAAAAAAGAACTCAACAGGATCAATTCGGAATATAAAATCGACTTGCAGAGCGGTTTTACCGAACAGTTGGAATCCGAATGTGCGTTGGTGTATGCCAATCTCGGGCAACTGTCGTCGGACAATACGCCGTTTGCGCTGTTCCGCATCAAAAGCGCCTCCGCCGCTGTTGCCATGCTGGAAGAATGGCAGGAAAATGTGTGCCGTCAAACGGGCGAACAGCCGGAAAACCTGCGCGAACTGCTGCAATTTGACCATCAACTGTCTTTCACCGCATACCGTTTCCCGTTCGATATCCCCGCCACGCTGTTGGGCAACCTGTTTGAAACCGGCAATACATGGTGTGTGGCGGTGGACAATTACCTGCTGTTCGGCAAATCCACCGACCTGCTCAAACGGTATTTGCACTACACCGCACTTCATGCCAGCCTGCAAACCGATTTGGCTTTCGGAAAGGTAGCCAATGATTTTTCATCGCGCTGCAACATGATGTTTTACTGCAAACCCGCCGCTGCGCAAAGTTTTTTCCGGCAGGTGTTCAGCGCCTCAAAATTCAAGGAATTGGAGGCTTCCGCCGGAACGCTGGCGCAAATCCCTGCGGTGGTGTACCAGTTGAGTGTTTCCGGTAGTGGAATGTGTTACAACAACGTGTTTTTGCAGTATTCATCGGGTAACGTCGCAACGCGCCTGCCGGAAATGCAAACCTCGTGGGAAAGCCTGCTGGACACCGCCATAGCATTCAAGCCACAACTGTTGCAAAATCATAATACCGGAGAAACGGAAGTGCTGGTACAGGATATGTCCGGAAAACTCTATCTGCTCAACAATGTGGGGCGTATTTTATGGAAAGTGCCGTTGCCGGAAGCTATTATCAGCCCTGTGTACCAGATTGACTTTTACAAAAACAAAAAGTTACAAATGCTGTTCAACACCCGTAACTGCATTTATATGATGGACAGGCTGGGCAACATGGTGGAGCGCTTTCCAGTAAAATTACCATCGCCCGCCACAGGCAGCCTTTCCCTGTTCGACTATGAAAACGACAAAAATTACCGCATCATGGTGGCTTGCGAAGACCGCCACGTGTATGCCTTCGATAAAACGGGCAAGAAAATTGCCGGATGGCAGTTTCGCCAAAGCGAACATCGGATACAAACCGACATTTGCCATTTCCGTACAGACAATAAAGATTTTATTGTATTTGCCGACAAATACAGGGTGTATATTCTTGATCGGCAGGGAAAAACAAGAGTATCACCCGAATATAATTTCCCAGTGGGTAGCCATACCGCCATCGCTACGGATAATCTCAACATCGTATTGGCGGATACCGCGGGAATGCCACATTTTATATCCCTCTCCGACGGGAAAATACGTAAGGTGGAACTGAAAACGGAACTGAAATTGCCCCACTTTTTTGTGTTTCAGGACGTAACCGGCGACCGTCAAGGAGATTTTATCCTTGCCGGCGGCGCTAAAATAGAGGTATTCAAACAGGATGGAACCCGTCTGATGAGTATCGAAACGGACGAACCTGTCGCAATGCGTCCTTATGTGTACGAATTTTCCGCTACCGATTTGCATATAGGAATTGTGGCGCCACAAAAGAACCTGATTTACTTGTACAACAATCGCGGCAAAGTGCAGAAAGGATTTCCGCTAACGGGCAGTACCCTGTTTTCCATCGGCAGGATAGACAAGCAAAGCCGTGCGTTCAACCTGTTTGTAGGCAGCAAAAATAATTTTATCTACAATTATCCCGTTACGGAATAAGCCCCGTTTCTTTCACAAGTTTCATGCCTGCGGATATCGCCTGCCGGTTGAGCGGGATGAGTTGATGGTGGCGCTCCGGAAGCGACTTCCTGAGTCCTTCTATGACGTTGTCTATCTTTAAAAACGGACGTATAGTCAGGTACCCGCCCAACACAATCATGTTGAAAATGCGCGGATCCGTTTTTGAGGCTTCTGCTGCGGCTTCTACACAGAAAATGCGGATATCTTTCCGTTGCGGACGGCGAGTGATGCCGTTGCTGTCATACAACAATACGCCGCCACTTTTTACCGTCGGTTCAAACCTGTCCATAGATTGTTGGTTCAGGATGATGGCAGTGTCATATTGGTTCAGTATGGGTGAACTGACAGGGGAGTCGCTCAGGATGACCGTGACATTGGCTGTTCCGCCGCGCATCTCGGGGCCGTACGAAGGCATCCAGCTTACTTCCATTCCCTGCATGATGCTGGAATACGCCAAAATCTTACCCATTGACAACACACCTTGTCCTCCGAATCCGGCAATGATTATTTCTTCTGTCATTTTTGCTTAATTTCGACGCAAAGATAGCGCATATTTCCCAAAGACAACGCACCGTATGGAAAATTTTCGCCGCACAATTGCCGGAATATACATCACGCAATCGAACCTCCGCAACAAGTTCACAACGGATGAAAAACGACAATTTGCAAGGATAAATCGTCGCACATCAACAATGATATGATTTTTTCTCGTATTTTAAAAAAATCACCGTACATTTAACCCAACTTGGGAAAAATTGCCGCGAAAATGTAAGGATGATGTGGTAATTTACGGATCAATGAGCGAACAGCGGATTGGAAGTATGTTGCCTGTGGAATATGAATGGTATTAACGATTTGGATAATTTAACCTATCTTTGCGCAAAATTTGTATCGTTCAATAGAATATTTTTGCAATGACATCCAATGAGATAAGAAATTCCTTCTGGGATTTTTTCCGGTCGCGGCAGCACCATATCGTATCATCGGCGCCGATGATCGTAAAAAACGATCCTACCCTGATGTTCACCAACG
>JAISWR010000008.1 GCA_031270985.1 Bacteroidales bacterium
TACAAACACGGAGCAAATACACGGATTTTTTGCCGCGGGACACCCATTTTTGACTTTTCTGTCGCGTAACTAATTGATTATCGACGGTAAATTTTTGGATTTTTTGAGGGTGCGCAAAACAGGGTTGCACGCGGCAGCGGCGACAATCTTTTTGTGTGGTTTGTGTTCGCGTATCTTCGAGCGCAGATATTTGCTCTTGCTCATTTTTAATTTTCCGCAAAAAAAAGAATTAACCGATTTAAACCTTTTTGTTTTTGTATCGTCTATTCATAAAACAGATTTAATTTTCAAATTTTATTCACCTTTAAATGTAATTATTTTTATGAAGAAGTTTTTTGTCATGATGATGGCATTGCTGGCATTGCCAGTTGCCTTTGCAACAGCGCAACCCGGCCAGGGAGGTCAACCCGGTCAGGGGGGTGGGCGCAATTTTGGTACGCCGGAAGAACGTGCGAAGAATCAGACGACCCGTTTGGACGAACTGGTAAAATTAACGGCAGACCAGAAGAAAAAGGTAGAAACCGTTAATCTTGATTTGTCCAAGAAAATGGATGCCGCGATGCAAGGCAATCAGGGAGATCGCGATGCGATGCGTACCAAGATGGGGGAGATCAACACTGAGCGGGACAAGAAGTACAAGGAAATCCTGACGGCAGACCAGTACAAGAAGTACTCGGAAAACGGCGCTCAAATGCGTGGACAGGGTCGTGGCGGTCAAGGCGGCGGTCAAGGCGGCGGCCAAAGACAGGGACAAGGCGGCGGAGGCAACAGATAAGCGGAACATTGCCTGTAATAAAAAAACGAGGGCGTCCCGAACGGGCGTCCTCGTTTTTTATTTCAGGCGTTTTGCGGTGTTATTTCCCGATAGTCTTCACATATTGGGCATACGCTTTGTCCCACGCTGCGGTATCCTGGGGCAGGTAAGTCTGCGTTTCAACGGAATTGCGCACCACTTCACGTATGTCTGCCAGCGATTTGAGATACCCCAGCGCCATAGCCTGTACCAGCAGGTTGCCCATAGCCGTTCCTTCGGCGGGTCCGGCAACCACAGGTATGTTGATGGAGTTGGCGGTGAATTGGCACAAGTAGGCATTTTTGGCGCCTCCCCCGATTACGTGCAGTTTTTCAATCGGATGCGGCGACACGCGCTTGAGTTGTTCCAGCGTGTAGCGGTATTTCAGTGCAAGACTCTCAAAAATACAACGGACAAACTGTCCTATGGAGTCGGGAACCACCTGTCCCGTGCGTTGACAATAACCGGCAATGGCTTCTACCATGTTTTCGGGATTCATAAAATCAGGCGCGTCGGAATCCACAAAGCTTCGGAACGACTGTTCCGCTTTTGCCAGATCCACCAATTCACCGTAGGAATAATCCTTTTGGACAGCCCATTCCTTGCGGCACTGTTCCAGCAGCCACATGCCGGTGATATTTTTCAGGAAGCGGAAAGTGCCTTCTACGCCTCCTTCGTTGGTGAAGTTCATGGCTTCCGTTTCTTTGTCTATCAATGCTTTTCGCGTTTCGATACCCATCAGCGACCATGTGCCCGAACTGAGGTATGCCCAGTTTTCTCCTTCGGCGGGTACGGCGGCAATGGCAGATCCCGTGTCGTGGGCGGCAACGGCAATTACCGGTATTTTGCCGATGCCCGTTTCTTTGGCAATCGCATCGGTCAGCGAGCCTATCACCGTGCCGGGGAGCACGATGTCCTGCATGAGCGACACCGGTGCGCCAAAAGCGTCGAACAGCTCCGGCGCCCATTTCATCGTTTTGGGGTTGAGCATTTGCGAGGTGGAAGCAATGGTAAACTCCGCCTTTTTAATGCCCGTGAAGAGATAATTCAACAAATCCGGCATAAACAACAGGTCTTTTGCGGCTTTCAGCAGCGAAGAATTGTTCCTTTTCAACGCATAAAGCTGGAAGATGCTGTTGAATTGCAGGAACTGTATGCCCGTCAGCCCATATACCTTTTCGCGCGGCACGAGTTTGAAATATTCTTCAATGATACCGTTGGTGTGCGGGTCGCGGTAGGCGTACGGTTCGCCGAGCAACGATCCGTCTTCAGCCAGAAATCCGAAATCAACGCCCCAAGTATCAATACCGATGGATTCAGGCGTGTATTTTCCCATTTGTGCGCATGTTTTCAGGCTGTTTTTCAGGATTTCGTAGATACCCAAAATATCCCAGTGGAAATGTTCGCCTACGGCAATGATTCCGTTGGGGAAACGGGAGATTTCCTCCATAGCGATTTTCCCGTCGCTTAGGGTTCCGACAATAGCCCGTCCGCTGGTAGCGCCGAGGTCAAATGCGATGAATGTGTGTGTGTTCATTATAATGGTTTTTTGTTTGATTTGATTGAACAAACGTACGGAAAAATTTCGGAAAAACAAGCGCCAAACAAAAAAAAAATTAATTTTGTCGCCAAAAATAAAAAAACAACATGTTTCAATTGTATTTGAGGCTTGGAATGGAACACATTGCAGATTTGCAGGGTTATGATCATATTCTTTTCATCGCTATGCTGTGTGCGGTGTACACGTTTGCACACTGGAAAAAGGTGCTGATACTGGTAACAGCATTCACCGTCGGACATTCCGTGACGCTGGTGTTGGCTACGCTGAACATTGTCCGCGTATCGACGGCGTGGGTAGAGTTTTTGATACCGGTCACCATATTTTTTACGGCGCTGGTCAATATGCTTTCAGGTGTCGCCAACCCTGCGTCGGGACGGATAAAGTATGTATTTGCACTGTTTTTCGGGTTGATACACGGATTGGGATTTTCGACATATCTGCGTAGCCTGCTGGATGCAAGACGATCCGTTGCTGTGCCGTTGCTGGGATTCAATGTGGGTGTAGAGGTGGGGCAACTTGTCATCGTATTGTGCGTACTCACGCTGACTGCCCTGTTGGTACACCTTTTCCGTGTGAAACACCGCGAATGGATTCTGGTGTTGTCAGGTGCCGGAGCAGGTATTTCGCTGATACTGTTGCTGGAAAGGATGCCGTAAGTTTAATGCAGCATCATTTTGTTGCATCCGTAACCGGCATCCATATTGATCCGTATTTTTTACCGTCGGAAAAAAAATATTATCTATCTTTGACAAAAAATAAAACATATCGAAAACATGATTTGGAATGAAACATTTGAGTGCATGAGCCGCGAAGATATGCGGCGATGCCAAAGCAGAAGACTGGTGGACACGGTGGAACGGGCGTACCACAACGTGCCGTTTTACAGAAAAAAAATGCAGGAAATGGGCGTAACGCCGGAGGATATACGCGGCGTTGAAGATTTGCCCAGACTGCCGTTTACCACCAAGCAGGATTTGCGGGACAACTATCCGTATGGGCTGTTTGCCGTACCGATGAGCGAAGTTGTAAGGGTACACGCCTCGTCGGGGACGACGGGCAAACCCACCGTAGTGGGCTACACGCGCAAGGACTTGGCGACGTGGAGCGAGGTGATGGCGCGCACGCTCACCGCTGCGGGCGTCACACGGCACGACTTTGTGCAGGTGGCTTACGGATACGGACTGTTCACCGGCGGGTTGGGCGCTCATTGCGGCGCAGAAAAGATAGGCGCGTCGGTTATCCCCATCTCCGGCGGCAACACACGGCGGCAACTGCAAATCATGCACGACTTCGGCAGTACCGCCTTGGCGTGTACGCCATCGTACGCCTTGCATTTGGCGGAAGCCTTGCTCGAAAGCGATTACAACCGCGACGAGTTCAAACTGCGTGTGGGGACGTTTGGCGCAGAACCGTGGACGGAACACATGCGGCGCGAGATCGAGGAAAAATTCCGTATCAAAGCCATTGATATTTTTGGACTGAGCGAAATCATCGGTCCGGGCGTGTCTAGCGAATGTACCTGCCAGGACGGCTTGCACGTGTTTGAAGACCATTTTGTACCCGAAATCATAGATCCTGTGACGCTCGACGTACTGCCCGAAGGTGCGGACGGCGAAATCGTATTCACCACCATCACTAAGGAAGGGCTGCCGCTGCTGCGCTACCGAACCCGTGACCTCACTAACCTCACCTGTGCGCCTTGCCGTTGCGGACGAACGCTGGTACGCATGAAAAAATGCTTCGGACGTAGCGACGATATGTTGATCATTCGGGGCGTAAACGTATTCCCGTCGCAGGTGGAAAGCGTGCTGCTCGAAATGAAGGAAACCAGCCCCCACTATCAGTTGATCATCGACCGTAAAGGCACACTCGACGAACTGGAATTGCAAGTGGAAGTGGACGAAAAGTTTTTCCTCGACCGCATCAGCGAATTGCAGGGACTCAACAAGCGCATCAAACACACGATGGAAAGCGCCCTGCAAATCAGCCTGAACGTTAAACTTGTGGAACCGAAAACCATTGCCCGTAGCGAAGGAAAAGCCGTCAGGGTGGTGGATAAAAGAAAATTGCGATAAAATTTTTATGTCGTAAAAAATATGTTTAATATTGCCCAACTTTTTCATTATTTATTCGTTACTGTTGTTGTCAATTTTGTTGAATCATGAATCAAAAAAAACGATTGGTTATCAGTTATAAAAATTGTTCGGAGGAAGTTCTCAGAGCCATTAAGGAAAAATATCCCAACGGATACGGCGATGAAGTCATCAAAGTGCAAAAACCCAATGGCGATTTTTTTCATGCGATTACCATAGATTTCAAAGATGTCAGTTATCTGGTAAAGGTGGATGTGAAGATAGACAATCTGACGGAAGAAGAGTTTGAGAAACAGTTCGGCTCTACCGGTGACAGTGCAGATTCGGGCGAGGCGGAGAAAGAAGATGAGAATCCCGAAAACCATGTATCATCGGATGTTTTTGATGAATAGCTGGAGATGTCCCTTTGGAACAAACTGAAAAAATATCTTGATTTTTCGAGATCGGAACGTTCCGGCATATTGTTGCTGTGCGGTTTGATTTTGGTAACGCTTGCCCTTAAGATATATTTACCAGGGCGGAATATTTCGGGAGAAACCGATTTTTCCGCTTACGAACGAGAAATCGCTTTATTCTTTCAATCCGTTGATTCGTTGCAGGCAGCCGTACCTGCAAAGGGCGGGAATACGGACGTTGCGTATTTTTATTTCGATCCCAATACCGTATCGGATGTGGAATGGAAGCAACTCGGGCTGAACGAACGGCAGGTGCGCAACATACGGAATTATCAGGCAAAAGGCGGTCATTTTCGCAGAAAGGAAGATGTGAAAAGACTGTACACCCTCCCCGCCACCATGTACGAAACGTTGGAGCCGTATATCCGCATTGCGGAGCAACGATCCGCCACCGGCAGCGCTCCGGCAAGGATGTTGCCGCAAAATGTGGAAACAAGTTTTCCCGTAAGGGAAAAATCCGTACGTATATTAGAGTTGAATGCGGCAGACAGCGTCTCCCTCGTACAGCTTCCGGGCATAGGTCCCGTCATTGCCGCACGCATCGTGAGATACAGAAGACTGATAGGCGGTTTTTCCGCCATAGCGCAGTTGAACGAGGTGTACGGGATAGACTCCACGCTGGTGTCACGGCTTGAAGACCGGCTTTCCGCCGACAGCAGCATGATTCGCAAAATAACAATCAATGTTGCCGGCTTCGGCGAGCTTGCCACCCATCCCTACCTGACCGACGAGCAAGTACGCGGGATTCTGTATTATCGTCGCCTGCAAAAGTCCATCGCCACACTGGACGAGTTGGTGGCGAACAATATTCTTTCGCTCGAAACCGCGCAACGGGTAGCGCCTTATCTGTCGTTTGAAAAATAGAAACCCTGCTGCGGTTCGCTATTGTGTGCTTGTCCGTCGTTTGTCGATAATGGATTCGATCAGTTCCACCGTGTTGTCTATGCCCAGCAGCGACGTGTCAATGGAAAAATGATACGACGAGGACATGCCCCATTCTTTGTCCGTGTAATATTTGTAGTATGAGGCGCGCGACTTGTCGTTTTTTTTCATCAGTTCCCGCGCTTCATTTTCGTTAACCTGCCGGAGCGCGATGATGTTCCTGATGCGGTTTTCCGGCTTGTTGTGGATGAAAAAACTCAGCAAATCCGGATTGTCTCGCAACACATAGTCGGCGCAGCGCCCCACTAATACACAGGATTTGCCTTTGTTCGCAATGTTCCGGATGGCGTTGCTCTGGAAGAGGAACAGTCTTTCGTTGGAAAGGATGTCCGGATAGGGCGCATAAAAGCCCATGTAGGGGAATCCTACGGAAAAAGCATACGACAGCCCTTTGTCGGACGTCCGTTCATCTGCCTGCTCGAATATTTCGTCCGCCAATCCGCTGGTTTTGGCTGCTTCGGCAAGCAACTCCTTGTCATAATAGTCAATATTGAGATCCTTGGCAAGCCGTTGACCTATGGCTCGTCCCCCGCTGCCAAATTGCCTGCCTATGGTGATAATGATTCTTTGGTGTTCCATTGGTAATTCGATTTTGCCCACAAATTTATCAATAATTCTTTAATTTTTGTCATTATCGTTCGGAAAATTCCGTGACATGCTCTGTTTCCCTTTATTTATTAAGCGTTACCAAAATGTCGATCCTGTCCGTTTATCCGGACAGGAGCAGAATCGCTATGTGATGGAAGGATGGCTTTTTGCCAAATTTGTAGCAATGATTGCATATTATAAGCTCTATGTCAGGTTACTACAGGCAGAACGCCTGTCCAAATACTCGCCTAAAGATATTATCGAATGCTCGAAAGCTATTTACCAAATGAAAATTAGAGGGCAATGGCATCAATCCGAAATTACAAAAAAACGCAAAGGCTTTTCGATAAAATCGGGATTGACTACCTAACTTGAGCGGAGTTAGGGGTTAATTTGAATCTGTGTTTTCAACTTCAAATTTTATTTTCCGTTACTATTTATTACTTTTGCCGCCTGTTTGTAGCGTTTTTTAAATCAATATTTTTGATCTGTCGAGTATGTATTGCGATAAGATGAAGCGTAATTGCTATGTGGACACTGACCTTGAATTTTTGGTCAAAATCAGTGAAACCATCAGCCATAGCAGGGATATTTATAAGGAGTTGGAGATACTGCTTGAGGAACTTTGCCAATTTCTCGACGCCAAGTACAGCATGATCACTATCGTGGATTATAACAACGAAAAAATCATGATCAGTGCGGCTTACGGACTGTCCAAAGAGGCGAAGAGCAAGGGGGTGTACAAATTCGGAGAAGGCATCGTGGGCAAGGTGGTGGAGACAAAGGAGTCTGTTGTGATCAAAGATATTACGAAAGAATCCGACTTTCTGAACAAAACGGGCATCACCAAGAAAAGCGAACGGCAAATGGCGTTCATCTGCGTCCCGATCATCGTCAAAGATACGGTCATGGGTACGCTGAGCATCCATAAACTGCACGACAATGTGAGCCATTTCACGGCGGAATTGAAATTCCTGAATGTCGTGGGCATGCTTATCGGCAGAAACCTGTCCATCCGCCGAAAACACTTCGAGGAACTGGAAGAACTGCGTCGCGAAAATGAAATGTTGAGCCATCAAACGATAAAACCCGACAATATTATCGGCAACTCCTCAATGATGATAGAACTCTACCAACTCATCGAACGGGTGGCACATACCAACAGTTCCGTGATGATTCGCGGAGAAAGCGGCGTGGGTAAGGAACTGATAGCGGAAGCCATCCACAAAATGAGCCAAAGGGCAGACAAACCGTTCGTGAAAGTGAACTGCTAGGCATTGCCCGAAAACCTTATCGAAAGCGAACTGTTCGGACACGAAAAAGGATCATTCACAGGGGCAAGCGCTTTGCATTCGGGACGGTTCGAAATGGCAAACGGCGGGACAATATTCCTCGACGAAATAGGGGACGTGCCGTCCTCCATACAGGTGAAACTGTTGCGGGTGCTGCAACAACGACAAATCGAACGTGTGGGCGGCACCAAAACCATCAACGTGGACGTGCGCATCATCACCGCCACCAACCGCAACCTCGAAGAAATGATACGCAACAACACCTTCCGCGAAGATTTTTATTACCGTATCAACGTGTTCCCGATTTACGTCCCCTCTCTGCGCGAACGCCGTGCCGACATCCCTATCCTGACCGACCACTTCATCAGGAAACTCAATAAAATCAACAGCATGAACGTGAAACGCATCACGGGCGGCGCACTGGACATGTTGATGCTCTACTCGTGGCCAGGCAATATCCGCGAACTGGAAAACGTCATAGAACGTGCAATGATCCTCACTACCGACGAGGTGATACACTCCTACAACCTCCCGCCTACCTTGCAAACAGGCGCGTCGTCGAACACCATAGACAAAGGCCCGCTACATTCTGTGCTGGAACGGGTGGAAAAACAAATGCTCATTGATGCGTTGATCTCCAACCGCGGCAATATTTCCAAAGCAGCAAAACAGTTGGGCATCACCGAACGAATCATAGGACTGAGAATCGACAAATACCACCTCAAGCCACAGGATTATAAAAGCCTGACCCATGAATACAGTTGAGCTACAAATCACGGATTGCGACTATTCCAACCCCGACCACCTGAAAGCGGTCGTGGAACTGCTAAATGCCTACATCGCCGACGAAATGGGCGGCGGAGAACCACTGTCGCCCGTCAAAGGACTGCACCTCGTGGACGGGCTGAATAACCACCCATCCTCCATCGTGCTGCTGGCGCGCGTGGAAAACGTTTTTGCAGGGATGCTGGTAGGATTTGTCAATTTCTCCACCTTCACCGTCAAACCTATGGTGAATATCCACGATTTGATTGTACGCTGCGAATACCGCAAAAAAGGCATCGCACGAGCGCTCATGGATACGGTCATTCAACGCGCGAAAGAAAAAGGATGCAGCCGCGTGACACTGGAAGTACGCAAAGACAACATCGCAGCACAATGCCTGTACAAGACAATCGGCTTTGCCGAAACCGATCCTGAAATGTACTACTGGCGGAAAAACATCTAATTTGAAAGTTGAAAAGCATTTTTGTGCCGGATTTTTATAAAACAGACAAAAATGCTACCTTTGCCTCCTCATTAAGATAATTTTAATTATTCAACGATGTCTGATTCTGCGGTTTCTTCCACACGTACGGCGATGACGGTCGGTGCGGTGGCAGGCATACTGACGCCGGTCATTCCTGCCTTGCCGATATTGAACCAATATGCCCAAATTGTAAGCATTTCAGTCTTTGTGGGTGGCATTTACTACGGAATAAGGATTTTCCGGGACAAGTCGGGTATAAACGTGTACGGAAAACTGCTGGCAGCAGGTGTGAAAACGGCTTTTTTCGCTTCCGTCATCATTGCATTCATCACGTATATGACGGCAAAATTGAACCCGTCTGTCACGGATGTTTACCTGCAAGCCGTCAGCCAGCAATTGCCGCCGGATCTCAACGAAACCTATATGGATATGTTCCGGAAAATCATCTCTCCTGTTTTTCTTGCTGCCAGCACTATTGTATCCTATACGTTGGCGGGATCTCTGGCAGCGCTGTTGTGTGCCGTTGTTGCAAAAAATACCTCATCATCACCTAAATCACAATGAACCATGGATATTTCTATTGTCATCCCTCTGTTTAACGAAGCCGAATCTCTGCCGGAACTTGTCGGTTGGATTGAACGCGTGATGAGGGAACATGCCTGCGCCTACGAAATCATCATGGTGGACGACGGCAGTCGCGACACTTCGTGGAAGGTGATTGAGGAGTTGTCACAAAAGAATGAACGTATTCGATCCATCCGTTTCAGGCGTAACTATGGGAAATCGGCGGCGTTGCACTGCGGGTTCAGGAAAGCGCAGGGCGATGTGGTCGTCACGATGGACGCCGATTTGCAGGACAGTCCGGAAGAAATCCCCGAATTGTATCGGATGATTCGGGAAGACGGATACGACATGGTGTCAGGATGGAAGAAAATACGACACGACAGCAAAATAACCAAAAATATCCCGTCAAAAATCTATAACGCCACCGCATGCATCATGACGGGTGTCCGCCTGCATGACATGAATTGCGGTTTGAAAGCTTACCGCAACGAGGTGGTGAAAAACATCGAAGTGTATGGAGAAATGCACCGCTATATACCGGTGCTGGCGATCAAAGCCGGTTTTACCGCCATTGGTGAAAAAGTGGTGACGCACAGAGCAAGGAAATACGGCGACAGTAAATTCGGCTGGAACCGATTTGTGAATGGATTCCTTGATCTGGTGAGCATCCTGTTTGTCGCCCGTTTCGGAAAAAAACCCATGCACCTGTTCGGATTGCTCGGCACGGTGATGTTTATTGTGGGATTCATTGCAGCCGCCGGATTGGGCGTCCAAAAACTCTTCCTCTTACATTCCGGTAGCAAGGTGAATCTGCTCACCAACAGCCCGTATTTCTACCTGTCGCTCACCACCATGATTCTCGGGACACAATTGTTTTTGGCGGGTTTTTTGGGGGAAATGATTTCACGTAATTCTGCCGAACGGAATACATATCAAATTAAAGAAGAAAAATAACATGTGGAAGAAAGCGATCGGCATCATATGGGTATTTGGGAGCATTGCCGCATACGGGCAAAACGACGCCGCCATCAAATCCGCAAAAACGACAGCCACAAATGCGGGATTGAAGCAATATGCAAAATTCTCGTCCAATGACAGCATCCCGTGGCTGCATGGCGGAGACATCACCTTATCATTTTCATCCACCTCGCTGAGCAACTGGTCGGCGGGCGGTGAAGACCAAATAGGCATAGCGCCGTCGCTGAACCTGTATGCCAACTACAAAAAGGACAAATGGACGTTTGAAAACTACGGAATATTCGCTTACAGCATTCAAAAAAACGGAGAACGAAAAGCGGTGAAAAATGCAGACAACATCAATATTGTTTCGAAAATGGGATACCGCATGTCCCCCAAATGGTATCTGACCACCTCGCTGCTGCTAAAAACACAGTTCGCCGCCGGATATAAATATTCGAACAAGGACACGGTGCGAGTAAGCGATTTTCTGGCGCCTCTGTCGCTGTTCCTCTCCATAGGCATGGATTATCGCCCCAACAGCCATATCTCCTCAGTGTTTTCTCCGCTCATGGGCAAGGCAACTTTTGCACGCTCGGACGATTTGCATGTGTTGTCCAACGCGGGATTGTTGAAAAAGGAAAAAGACGCTTCCGGCACAGACATTATGAAGCCATATAAATCCCGTTACGAATTTGGCGGCGGTATCATCACCAAGTTGAGCGGCAACGTCCTGAAGAACAAAATCGCTTACAATTCGCAATTGGAACTGTTTTCCAATTATGCCCAAAAACCTCAAAACATTGATATTAATTGGTGGTTTACGGTTAAATATTTGATTTACAAAAATATCTCCGCAGATATCCGCTTCGATTTGTTGTTCGACGACGACACAAAAATCACCGATGAAAACGGACAACTGCGTGGAGCAAAAATGCAAGTCAAGAATTATTTGGGAGCAAGTTTGTTTTATCAATTTTAAATCACTATTTTTGATGTTTGATTTTATTCTGTGATTGTACGTTTAAAACATATTATTGCGGCGCTATATCCTTTCTTTACGGAGAGTCGCCCTTACGCCATGAAGAACAGGGCAGTGCGGGAACAAACGCCGAACATCCGTCGAAACATGCGGTTTGGACAGGAAAACTTTGTCCACCGTGCCATCTAACAGACCAAACAAAATAGAAACCGAAATATTCAAACCAAATAATAAATTAAATATGGAAATAAAAGGAAAACTGATAAAAAAACTGCCTGTGGTCACCGGACAGGGTGGACGGAACGGCGAATGGAAAAGACAGGATTTCATTCTGGAAACGGAAGGGAGCTACCCGCGAAAAGTATGCATCACCGTGTGGGGTGACAGGATCAATGCAGTGGCTTCACTCGCGGAAGGCAGTTTCCTGAACATGTCGGTGGACATCGAAAGCAGGGAATTTAATGAAAAATGGTACACCAGCGTCACGGCATGGAAAATAGAGTCGGCAAGCGAACAATCGTCGCCGGACATACCGACTGCGCCTATAGACACGTACCAAAACACATTTTCGCCGGAAACGGCCGCCACCGATCAGCAACCGGATGATTTGCCGTTCTGATGGCAGCGACGGAATGAAAGAATGCCGCTGTTCCGCCCCATTTGCCGACGCTTTCAACCGACTTGACGCCGCCATTGATATTGAAATATGCGTCAAATGCGGATTGTGTATCGACGCATGCAGTTACGGAGCGATACGCAAGAGAGGGCTTTTTAAGTTCAAAGCATGATTTCTGCCACTCGTGCCGTCGTTTTGAATCATTTGCGTTATGGCGAAAGCAGCATCATCGCACAAATGTACACCGAACGTTTCGGCAGACAGTCCGTCCTCGTGAAAGGCGTTTACAGCAGGAAATCACCATACCGTGCGGCATTTTTCCAGCCGTTGCACATTGTGGAAACAACGCTCCACCACCGTGACAACCGTCGGATACAACGTATCTCGGACATACAAATGTTGTATCCGTTCCGGGACATCCTGTTCCATCCCGCCAAAAATAGCATTGCCCTGTTCATCGCCGAAATCCTGAGCAAAACCCTCAAAGAAGAGGAAAGTAACCATGCTTTGTTCGGCTTTCTGCTGCAAACCATCCAAACACTTGACTTGCTCGAAACAGGCATTGCCAATTTTCATCTGATTTTTTTGCTGCACTACACCCGTTACCTCGGATTTTATCCGCATCTCGAAGAATTTCCCGTCTCCGATGCGTCAATGCTCTCCCAATTGTTGGATTTGTCGTTTGAACACCCGGACAAGTTGTGTTTCAATCACCACCAAAGGAACAGCTTTACGGAATTTCTCCTTTCTTACTATGCCCTTCATGTGGATAATTTCGGGAAAATACGGTCATTTCCTGTTTTACAACATGTCTTTTCCTAAGGATTCGTCAATATTCTATCTTTGCAACTTTTGCGGAAATTCATATCACCAATTTAAATCCTTTTCCGTGTACGTTGAGGATTTCCACACAGGGTTCGTCTTTGAGGTATTTTCTTAATTTTGTGATATATACGTCCATACTGCGTGCGTTGAAATAATTGTCGTCTTCCCAGATGGTTTTCAAAGCGTAATTACGTTCAAGCACCTGATTGGCGTTATCACACAACAGTTTGAGCAATTCCGATTCCTTGGTGGTAAGTTTGTACGATGTGTTGCTGCACTGCAACAGTTGTTTCTGCACGTCGAAGGTGTATTTGCCCAGCGTATATATCTGCGGGGTAAATTGTACATCCGATTTCACTCTGCGCAGGATTGCCTCAATTCGGAACAACAGTTCATCCATGTTGAACGGTTTGGTGATATAGTCGTCGCCGCCTATTTTGAAGCCTTCTATCACGTCTTCTTTCATGGAGCGGGCGGTGAGGAAAATCACCGGCACTACCTTGTCAATGGTGCGTATTTCCTGAGTCAGCGTGAATCCGTCTTTCATAGGCATCATCACGTCCAGAATGCATAAATCGTAATGTTCCTTGCGGAATCCCTCGAAAGCCTTTTCACCGTTGTCGTACAAATCGGTTTCAAATGATTTGGCGTTGAGATAGTTTCTCAACAATTTGCCCAGATTTTCATCATCTTCGGCTAACAAAATTTTTGTCATGGCTTTTGGGTTTTAGTGTGTTACGTTTGTTTTTGAGGGCTGTTTGCAGGGTAAACTGATGGTGAAACACGTACCTTGTCCGGATTCGCTTTCTATTTGTATGAATCCGTGGTGGCTTTCTATCACATGTTTCACATAGGCAAGTCCAAGTCCGAACCCCTTTACATTGTGTACGTTGCCTGTGGACACTCGGTAGAACTGGTCGAATATTCGTTTTTGGTCGGTTTTGCTGATACCGATACCTTTGTCGCGCACGGAAATACATATTTTACCGGGCGCGTCAAAAGTGGATACGGTAATGTCCGGACTGCCGCCACTGTATTTTATCGCATTATCTATCAGATTGAACAGCACATTGGTGAAATGCACTTCGTCCACTTCGGTAAGCGAGCGTTGTGCATCCAAATGCTTGGTAATTTGTCCGTTTTTGTTTTTTATCTGGAGCAGCATGTTGCGCACCGCGAGGTTCACAAGTTCGTTGATGTCCAATTCTTTGAGTTTGAGCACAAGTTTTCCCCTGTCGAAAATCGCCATTTGCAGGATTTTTTCTACCTGTTGGCTCAGCCGTTTACTTTCGTCGGCAATCACCGTTGAGATGTGGTCGTAATTCTTCGACGCATTGGGGATGCTTTTGTCGTTCAGCATCTGCGACGCCAGCGAAATAGTGGATATGGGCGTTTTCAGTTCATGCGTCACGTTGTTGACAAAGTCCGTGCGGATGGCTGCAATTTTTTTCTGCCGGATAATCTGGTAAATGGTGACACCGAAAGTAAAGATAACGATGAGTGTGAACATCAGCGACGACAGCCCCATTGTTCCGATAGTGCGGAACAGATAATTACTTTGTCCGGGGAAATAAATGCTCAGGTAGTAGGAATTGGTTTCCAGCCAATCGAACGGGAACAGTGTTGCGCGGTACGGCGTATTGCCTTTTCTGGGGTTATAATCACTTGAGAGATAGATTTTTTCTTTGCATTCTTGTCCGCCGTACACAGCGTATTCGTAAGGCAGGCGGATGTTGGATTTTTCCAGTTCCAGCCTGATGATATAGTCCAGTACATCGGCTTCGATGCGTTTTTCGATTTTGTAGCCTGTGCGTTGCAAGCGGTCTAAGGTAGCCTCTATAAGCAATTTCCGCCGAGTTTTACGTTCCGCCGAAGTGAGTTGTGCCGGAACCGCCATCATGGAACGGCTGATTTGCATGTTGGAAAAATTGTTGCCGAACTGTGCCTCTATCTGCATGTAACTCTGGCTGATCACATGATTGGGTTTCCAATAATCGCGCACCGCATTGTTCCAGAAAGCATTTTTATCTTCTTCCGAAACAACGGGATGTGGAAATTCCAATTGTTTCTTCCCTGCGATTATCGTGTCCAGCAGCGCCTTCTGTGCGTTTTGTTGCGGTTTAAAATTTTGGTACGGATAGGGCATATCCAGTTCCCTTATCACCTGTACCACTTCATACGACTGTATGTCCTCCGTAATACGGTTAATGGTGGTGTTCACCAATTGTGCAAATTGTTGTTCCTTTACAGTATAAGCATGGTGTATCCAATATGCCTGTACAGCGATAAGCCCCGTCAGCGCAATGGCGGCAATAATCACCAGCAGAAACAAAGTTGATTTCTTCATGTATTATATTTTCTACCACAAAAATACGATTTTCATTTGAAATATGCACTATTTTAACAATCTTTAACAGCGCATCGGTGTCAATGTCCGTGCAATGGCTTGCTGCATCCCGTCGATTTCGGCAAGACCTTTGAGGCGACCGTAGAGCGGGTATCCAGGGTTTGCCGTACGGGAAAAATCGTCGAGGATGCGTAACCCGTGATCGGGTCGGAAAGGCATCCGTATATCCTTGCGTCCTGCGCGGATGCGGTCGGCCTGTTCTTTCAGCAATATTTCGAGTACGGCAAACATATCTACCGTTCCATCCAAATGCCCCGATTCGTAAAAACCGAACTGTGGCAGCGTCCGTGTATTTCTCAGGTGTGCGAAATGTATGCGCGGGGCGAGTGCATGCGCCATGGCGACGATGTCGTTGTCCGGACGCGCCGACAACGAACCGGTACAGAACGTCACGCCGTTGGCTGTGGAGTCGTATTGCGCCGTTATCCGGAGAAAATCTTCCTGAGTGCTTGCGATGCGCGGTAATCCCAGCAGCGGGAAAGGAGGGTCGTCGGCATGGATGCAGAGGTTCACGCCTGCTTCTTCCGCCGCCGGCATGATATCTTTCAGGAAGCGTGCAAGGTTGTCCCGGAGTTCCTCTTTGCCGATGTGCCGGTAGGTATCCAGATAATCCAGAAACCGTTGCTTGTAGTCGTTGCTTTCGCTCACGGCACCGTGTATGAATGCTTGTGTGACGACGATGATGTTGTGTGCAAGTTCTTCCTGTTGCGCTCCGGTCATTCGTGCGGCAATTTCCTGCGCCTGTTGCCTTACGTGAGGAGTGTAATCCTCCGCTGCGTCCGGTCGGCGGAGGATGTGGATGTCGAAAGCGGCGAACGTGGGATAATCAAACAACATTGTTTCTCCGCCTTGTTCATTTCTGAAATGCAGGTTTGTGCGCGCCCAGTCAAGTACGGGCATGAAATTGTAGCACACCGTGTCAATCCCGCATGCGCCCAAGTTGTGCAACGAACGGCGGTAGTTGTCCCTCAACCGTGTGTAATCGCCCGAATGGGTTTTGATGCCTTCCGCTACGGGCAGGCTTTCCGCTACGCTCCAATGCATCCCGTTGCGTTCGATTTCCGCCTTAACGGTACGTATGTCACCGGTCTGCCACACTTCGCCCGCAGGCACGTTATACAATGCTGTGACAACGCCTTCGATGCCCATTTGCCTCAGCCATTGCAGGGATACGCTGTCACCTGCTCCGAACCAGCGCCATGTTTTTTCCAGCGCCATGTTCAAACACCGCTGAATGAACTGAATCCTCCGTCAACGGGGATCACTGTTCCTGTGATGAAACTTGCGCGGTCGGAACACAGGAAATGCACCAGACCGTTGAGTTCGCTGATGTCGCCGAATCGTTTCATGGGGGTTCGCGCCAGTACCTTTTTGCTGCGTTCGGTGTAGGAGCCGTCCGGATTGATGAGTACGGCGCGATTCTGATCGCCTATGAAGAATCCGGGCGCTATGGCATTGACCCTGATTTTTTCGCTGAATTTCAATGCCATTTCCGCGGCAAGCCACTGTGTAAAGATGCTGACGCCGCTTTTGGCGACGGAGTAACCCGGCACGCGCGTAATGGCGGAAAAGGCTGCCATGGACGAGATGTTGACGATACTGCCGCTGCCCTGTTTCGCCATCGTTTTGCCGAAAACGAGGCAGGGATAGACTGTGCCGTTGAGATTCAGGTCTGTCACACGGTTGAAATCCGCCCAATCCATGTCGAAAACCGTTTGTGTCTCGGTGAGTGTTGCGCCGGGCATATTGCCGCCTGCGGCGTTGATCAACAGGTCAATCCTGCCCCATTGCGCGAGTATCTCCTCTTGCACCTTTTCCATGCTTTCTTGGTCGAGAACGTTGCACACCCATCCTTTTGCGTTGTCGGAAGCAAGTTCGAGTACACGCTGTTCCAACTGTTCCCGCCGAATATCCAAAATGGCGGTTTTCACTCCGTTTTCCGCCAGACTGCGGGCGATGCTTCCGCCGAGTACGCCGCCGCCGCCAGTGACAACAGCGGTTTTTCCTTTTAAATCAATATTCATATCGTTTGTTTTGTTATAAACTTTTAGCCGGAAATTCGTAAAAACGTGCATCGGCGGTATCCAGCATGATTTGGTCGATGATGACGTGGGGTGTCAGCGCCTTTACGGTGATGGTGACGTTGCCGGCTTTGGCAAAACGGTGTTTAAAGACGGTGATTGCCTGTCCGCGCAAAACGTTCTGTTTCCATGCTTCGCTGCGCCCTTCCACACTGTAGTCGGCAACAGGGAGTGGAGTGCCATCCGCGTAAACGGCTATTTTCATGCCTTGCCCGTCCACATCGTGATTGGGTATGGCGGCTACTTTAATCCAGACATCTCCTTCGCGAGGAACATTGAAGGTAAAACGCAACGAATCATGCTGCGGTAACGGGACGGCGGCAAAACTGTGTCCCAGACCTTCGATACCGTTTCGGGGAACGACGGACTGCACGGCATTTTGGGCAATCGCAAAGCCTTGCTGCGGGGATT
This sequence comes from Bacteroidales bacterium, assembly GCA_031270985.1. Taxonomy (GTDB): domain Bacteria; phylum Bacteroidota; class Bacteroidia; order Bacteroidales; family UBA4181; genus JAIRLS01. The sequence goes on from JAISWR010000008.1 coordinate 17,817, forward strand.
GCTCGCGCACAACGGCATGATTCCCTCCATGCGGCAGGGAATCCTGTTGCCGAAATTCGGGCATGGCGAAAACAGGCAGTTTGCGCGGCTGAAAATCCATCATGCGTTGCCATTTCCCGTTTTCCATGCGGGAATAATTATCGGTGATGCGTTCTATCTCGTGGTAGGCGCTCATGCTCTCATCCGCACAGGTCTTTGCTTTCCGTGAATCTGTATCCGCATAATAATGTGCCAGTTGAGCGTACAGCCATTTTCGGTTCATCAACGACGCGCCTCTGACGGGATATTCCACCAATTGAAAGAAGGCGCTTTTCCTGTTTTCGGGCATGGATTGCTTCAGTTGCCTCACCCGTTCTTCAAGCGACAGGTAATCCCGTATGCGGCGTTGTAGTTCGTCGTTAAATTCAGGATTGTATTCCGAATCCGTGACGGGGGTAAGACCTCTCGGATAACCGGATTCTTCCACGCGGCTCCAGCCCATGTGTTCCGGTTTACGGATATTTGCCAGACGGTAATAGGATTTCATGACGGAAGTGATTTCTGCGGCGCTCTGTTTCCCAAATTCCCGCGCCGCCCATCCTTTGAGGTGTTCAAAAACGGACTGTTCTGCACCGTCCTGTTCGCAAAAACGGATATTCCATGCCATATCCATGAAAAATTCGGTCAGGTATTCTGCCGGTTTCAGGTCACCCACGTTCAGTATCCACATTTTGTCTGCCCCGTGCTGGTAAGCGCGTTTCATCTCGGCATGGACGAGGGCGGGCGATGTGGATGCCAGCCATAGATAATCGTGCGGACGCCCCCAGTAGGAGATATGGTAATAAACGCCCGAACCGCCTGAACGCAAACGTTCTCTGTCGTTTGACAGGCGGCGGATGTATCCGTAGTTGTCGTCGCACCACACTAGTGTGACGTAGTCCGGCACTTCCAGTCCGGCGTCATACACCTCCAGCACCTCCTTATAAGGGATAAACGCTTGCGTGACAAGCGACGGGTCGGGATGAACGTACTGCCGTATCAACTCCTGCTGGTCGCGGATGATTTGGGTGAGGTACAACTTATGTTCGTCCTGCGTCCGTACCCCTTGCATCATGCCGTCGTGCTTGCCGCGCATACCGATGGTGTAGATGTTGTCCGACCCTTTCAGCTCTTTCAGCCGATCCGTCCAATAGTCAATAACGGCGTTCCTGTTGGTCACATAGTTATAATCGCCTTTGCCCGTCAGATCCCATTCGCTTGCCGAACAGCGGAGCATAGGCTCACAATGCGAGGTGCCCACCACAATGCCGTATTTATCCGCCATTTCCTTGTTGCCCTTCACCAGATAAAAAGGCACGGTACATTCGTGCATGGCAGGCCACACGGTATTAGCGCGCAGACGGAGCAGGATCTCAAACAGTTTTTCGTATGCTTCGGGACCCACTGCGCCTTTGGCGGAGGCAGGTGTCAACGTTTGCGTTGCCCATGGCATCCAGCCCCAGTCTTCGTCGTTGAGGAATACGCCCCTGTAACGCACCGACGGTGATTGTTGCGTCTTCACCTCAGGCAACGGGAAACGGTCGGCTTGATCCGGTGTAACGTCTGCAAAGTAATGCCACGGAGAAACCCCCACCATACGCGACAGTTCAAGCAGACCGTAAGCCGTCCCGCGACTGTCGCTGCCGGCAATGCACAAAAGCCGCTCTTCGGGAACGGCAACCATCAGAAAAGCCTCCCATTTGCCTTTAATGGCGGAAACGTCTATGCGACGGCGCCCCATCAAACGGTCAATTTCCGGATTCCGCCCAAGCGTGCCGGCAATGATTTGCACCTCCTGCGCCGCACTTTGATCGGTAACACGCAACGATGCACCCAGCACCCGCTCAACGTCACGCCGCAACAGCGCAACCGCCGTGTGTACCACCTGATCCTCCCCTGAATCCATGCAGATCACCGTGGAGCGACCCCTCTCAAATAAAGCCGGCTCTCCACAATAAACCGGAACATACAACATTAAAAGGATTGACAATAAGCAAAATTTTTTCATCCCTGAATCTTTTAAACGAGGATACAAAGATAATCTGTTTTTACCAATATCACCAAATATTTAATTCGAACATACAGTAACGCACTGTAATTTTCCTACTGTCAAAATTTTCATTTCCACAATACCTATTTATAGGTATTGTGAGATGTTTTTGGGGTGAAAAATACCTACAAATAGGTATTGTGAGGCACACTGGCAAACGATATTTTTGTATCGTAATTTAAATTAAAAATTGGTTCAAAATGAATACACAAATTAAAACGGCCTTTTATTGGCTTCTGTTGGGGATATGTTTCCTGACACACAATCTGTTTCACATGTACGGAATATTTTTCGGCGTAGACCTCCGCCTGCCAGACGCGACGGGCGAAGTTCCGCTGGGCACGCAAATTTTCAACACGGTGATTTTTACCGTAACTTTCCTGATGGCGTTACTGTCGATAACCCTTTCGGGACGGGGCTTCCGGTGGTTCTCGCTCGTGTGGAGCGCGCTGTTTCTGCTGCTTAACATCGCTCATCTGGGGGAGGCGATATTTGTCGAAGCGTTCGACCTTTCGCAGGTTTGCCTGTTGAGTTTCGTTCTGGTGGTGAATGTACTGCTGATCGTTGCGTTGTGGAAGAGTTTGAAACCGGCGAGTAAATCCGTTTAACAGACGCAGAAAACGTTCTTTGACATATTGGTTTACATGCGATTTGGACGATTGAGGAAAACATCGTATCTTTGAGCCGTAAAAAAAACGGAGGAACAGCCATGTTATCGCAAAGTCAGATAGATATTATCATCCGGTCGATGTTGCCGTATCATCCGGTCAGGATAGGAATATTCGGCTCCAT
>JAISWR010000080.1 GCA_031270985.1 Bacteroidales bacterium
TTAGCGGAACTTTCGGCAAGGATACGCAGTGTTGTACGGCGAAACAGTGGCGGTCAAAATCATATCGTTTTCGGAAATTTAAAATTACAACACGATAATTATCAGGTATTTATAGGCGAAAAACCGCTTGAACTCAACCGCAAAGAATTTGATATTTTGCATTTTTTTATTACCCGCCCAAATCGACTGTTGAATAAAGAGATTATCGCCGAAGCTGTCTGGGGCGACAGCATTGACCAAGCCGACAGTTTTGATTTTATCTACTCGCAAATCAAAAATCTGCGAAAAAAATTGCAAAACGCCGGCGCAACAGCCGAAATAAAAGTGGTTTATGGGATTGGGTATAAAATGGTTGAAATATGAAACGAACACGATTAACAAAACACACAAGGTTATGATTATGTTGTCGTGTAAGTTCCATCTGACCTTAAAAAAAAATATAAATAGATGAAATTAAGTACAAAAATTTTCTCACAAATCCTCGCTTGTTTCGCTGTGATAATGGGCATTTGGGCGGTCGTGTTTTACTTCGTAATTATGACCGAAGTACGCGATGAAACAGACGATTATCTGCAAATTTATACGCAGCAAATTATTACGCTGCACAATGCGGGCAGCGACATTCCACCGCAAAAAGTGGTGAGCAACAACTCATACATTCTTCGCGAAATTTCGCAACGCGAGGCGCAGGAATTGCCAAACGCACGCTTTTTTGAGGAAGAAATCTATATTCCCGAAAAAACTGAAACAGAGCCAGCTCGCACTTACCAAACCATTTTTGGCGACAACGAAGGGCGATTTTTTGAACTCAAAGTCAGCGTTCCCACCGTAGAAACAGCCGAATTGCAAACATCGATAATTTTCTCGATAATTATTTTGATTTCTATCTTGCTGACTGTCTTGATGTTAATAAATTATTTCGTATTCCGCCGAGAAATGAAACCGCTTTATTCACTACTGAGATGGTTTAGAAATTACACTATCGGGCAAAAAGATGCGCAAACGCCCGAAACACAGACAAATATCACTGAATTTCAGCAACTTTACGAAGCCGTGAGCAGTGGAGTAAAGAAAAACGAAGAGATTTTTGAGCAACAAAAACAGTTCATTTCTAACGCCTCTCACGAATTGCAAACTCCGCTTTCCGTATGCAAAAACCGCCTCGAAATGCTTTTAGACAGCGAAAATATGCCCGAAAACAAGCTTGCGGATATTACAGAAATTGAAAATCAGATTGAAAAAATTATAAAACTCAACAAAACGCTGCTTTTCCTTTCTAAAATAGACAACCAACAATTTGTTGATAAACAGCAAATTAAATTCAACGAGGCAATAAAAACGCTTGCCACTGATTTTTGCGACATTTATGCCCACAAAAACATTGATTTTCAAATAGAAGACAACGGCATTTTTCAACTTTCAATGAATGAAACGCTTGTCCATTCGCTGATTTCAAATTTACTGAAAAACGCCTTTGTTCATACTGCCGAAAACGGAAAAATCTTTGTAAAAACTTACAACGATAAAGTTATTTTTCAAAATTCAGGCAATAGTCCGTTGAATAAAGATTTGATTTTCAACAGATTTTACACCTCCGGAAATAGAGAAAACTCTTCGGGCTTGGGCTTGGCAATAGTCGAAAGTATTTGCAAAAACTACTATTTGCAAATTGACTACGAATTTGTAAATGATGCTCATATTTTTACGGTAAAAAAACCTTGACAGCCGCCGCTACATTGCCAAAGTCGAAAGGAGGTCGGGAGTTCCACGCGACAGAGAATTAACCGCCGCCGATGGTGCGGATTACATTCTGATTGTTGCCGCGATGTCCGCCGTCGAAAACGGCAGGAACGCCGATATTTCGCAGGTTCAGGCAGGTTCCGACCACTTCACTTGGGCACAGGCTATGGAATGTCTTATCCGCAGGGATCGTCCATTCCGTATTCCGGCAAGCACATGTTGACCGTTACTATTCAGGATTATTGGTAGCGGGACGAAAAACAAATAACATGTAATAATTGAATGGCACAATATTTGTTGTTATTTTATGAATTTGAAATCATTAGTTTTAGAATCCGATAAACCAAACCAAACCAAAATGAAACACGTATTTTTAATTATTGCATTGTTCGGCGTGGGTGCAAGCATTCATGCACAGTTACCTCCGACTTTCGACGAAAGTTTTCTCAAAGTAGCGCAGGCAGATCCGTTGAATCGCACCTATATTGCGCCACAACGTATTGTGTGGACATACGGCGGCAACGACGGAAAGTTGGTACAAAACAGCGAAGTACTGCTACGCGCGGGCATCGGGCAAGCGAACATGGCGAGCAACACGGAATATTGCCTCCTGACCAGCACCGAATCCGAAAAAGCCTCCATCCTGCTGGACTACGGACGCGAGTTGCACGGCGGCATACAGTTAGTGATGGGATTCGGCAATGACCGCCGTCCTTCGCTAGTGCGCATCCGTTTCGGCGAATCGGTGGGCGAGGCGAACAGCCAAACACTCAACACGGAATGGAAAGTAGGGTTTGCTACCGACGATCATGCCAAACGCGACATCACGATGGAAATACCGCGCGACGGATCCATCGAAATCGGCAACACGGGTTTTCGTTTTGTGCGCATCGACCTGCTGGAAAACAACCGTACCATTGCCATCAAGGAAGCGCGTGCCATTCTTCGTTTCCGCGACATCCCGTACATCGGATCGTTCAAGAGTAATGACGGAAGATTAAACAAAATATGGATGACCGCCGCCTATACCGTACACCTCAACATGCAGGAATACCTGTGGGACGGCATCAAGCGCGACCGCATGGTGTGGCTGGGCGACATGCACCCCGAAGTGATGACCATCAAAAACGTGTTCGGCAACAACCCCGTTGTGCCGCAGAGCCTCGACCTTGCCTGCAAGATGTACCCGCTGCCCGGATGGATGAATGGCATGAGCGCCTATTCGTTCTGGTACCTGATCATCCAAAAGGAATGGTATTTCCATCATGGAGATTTGACATTCCTCCAAAAGCATAAGGATTATATCGTGGGACTGATAGATTTCATCATCACCCATATCGGCGAAGACGGCAGCGAAACCTTCGGACGCAAGTTCCTGGACTGGCCCTCCACGCCGAATCAAGAGGGCGTAGAATCCGGCTACCGTGCGTTGCTGGTGTGGGCGTTGAAAGATGCCGTTGAACTGTGCAAAATACTGAACCAACCGGAGGCCGCACAAAAATGCGCATGGGGCATTGAGCACATCAACCGGCAGATAAAGCCCGACAACGGATTGAAGCAAGCGGCAGCCCTGATGACGATTGCAGGCACTGCGGATGCTAAAAAAGCCTGTGATGATGTGGTTTCCGTAGGCGGCGCCAAAGGATTCTCTACCTTTTATGGGTATTATATGCTGGAAGCGCAGGCAAAAGCCGGTCAGCAACAAACGGCGCTGGACATCATCCGACAATACTGGGGCAAAATGATTGACCTCGGTGCTACAACTTTCTGGGAAGATTTTGATCTGGATTGGGCGCAAAATGTTACCGGAATTGACGAACTTCCGGCAGAAGGCAAGAAAGACATACACGGCGATTTCGGCGCATACTGTTATCCGGGCTACCGGCACAGCCTGTGCCACGGATGGTCGTCGGGACCTGCAAGTTGGCTGCTGGAACACGTGCTGGGCGTACAAATCATCGAACCGGGCTGTAAAATAGTGAAAATTACGCCTTTTCTGGGTGATTTGCAATGGGTGGAAGGTACATATCCCACACCGTATGGCGCTATCAAGATCAGCCACAAGAAATTACCCAACGGAAAAATCGACACCAAAGTGGATGCGCCCAAACAGATAAAAATAATAAAATAACGCAATTGGTGTGTTTTATTGGTGTGTTTTTGAAATTGATGAAAAAACCTCAAAACGGATGAAATACAAGTCGCTGGATTTTGAACATTTCAAACTGATAACCGACGATTTGAAAAAAAATGATAACTGACCCGCGCAACTTCAACGGACATTATCTGCATCCTTTTGACCACATCAGAGAAGACCAAATTATGCCGGAAATTATTACTTTTCTGAAAGAAAGTTTTCGGTTGGCGGTCGTACAGTCGTTTATTCATGAAAAAATAACCGAAGAAACGGAAAAACAAGCCGGTAAACCACTGACAAGTGAAAAGAAAGAAGAAACGGTAAAAAAATGTTTGGCGCAAGAACCTGAAATTATTCACTATCTTAAAACCATGTTTTATCAATCACTTTACAGTAGAGAAAAAGGCGAAAAAGATGCGAAATTCAAATTTCGGCAAAAAGACAAAATTGATTCTATTGATAAACGACGTATCGAAATGTTTCAAAATCTGGAAAAAACGATGAGTTTATGGACAGACACTACTTAGGTTGTAACTGCTCTCATTTTGCAGGGTAAAACAACCGCAGACGTTAGCACATACTCCGCCGGATGATTCCGATTTTTATTTGCACGCATTTGGTGATTACATAATTTTCATGTATTTTTGCACCGGAAAATAAATATGTAAAACATGACACCATTATTAATTTTATCAGGCGTTGTGCTGGTCTTGCTGATTTGGGTGATTGCCAAGTACAACGGACTCGTCAGATTGCGGAACAACCGCGAAAATGCTTTTGCGGACATTGACGTACAGTTGAAGCAGCGGCACGACTTGATCCCACAATTGGTCGCCACCGTAAAGGGGTATGCCGCACACGAAAAAGAAACCCTTGACAGAGTGGTCGCCGCACGGGCGGGAGCGATCAATGCCCATTCCATCAACGATAAAATCGTTGCCGAAAACGAACTCACCTCAGCCCTCTCCGGACTGAAAGTGACGCTGGAAGCCTATCCCGACCTGAAAGCCAACACCAATTTCCTTCAGTTGCAAAACGAAATTGCGGACGTTGAAAACAAACTTGCTGCGGTGAGGCGTTTCTTCAACTCCGCCACCAAAGAGTTGAACAACGCGGTGGAAACGTTCCCCTCCAACATTGTGGCGGGACTGTTCGGCTTCCGCAGAGAAATGATGTTTGATGCAGGCGTAGACCGCAAGACGTTGGAACAAGCGCCGCAAATCAATTTTTGAGCCATGCGTTATGTCGGGATCCATATGCAACAGGTGCGGAACAACATCCGTTCGGTGGTGTTGCTGTGCTTGTTTCCCTGTCTGGTGATGGCGCTGGTGTTCCTGTTTTCCTATCTGTGGATCACCTTTATCGCAGATGATCAGCAGACGGATATATGGCAACAGATGCTTCCTGTGGCCAAGCAATTGAGTCCCTTCATTTTCGGCGGCGTGCTGTTGTGGTTTCTCATCGCATACTTTGCCAACACCGCGATTATCCGCAAGGCTACAGGCGCTCGCCCACTGACCCGCATGGAAAACATGCGGGTGTACAATCTGACGGAAAACCTGTGCATGTCGAAAGGGATGCAGACGCCCAAAATCAACATCATTGAGGACAATTCGCTGAACGCCTTTGCCAGCGGCATCAACAGCATCAATTACACCATCAGCCTGTCGCGGGGCATCATTACCAAACTGAACGACGAAGAGTTGGAAGGCGTCATTGCACACGAACTGTCGCATATCCGCAACCGCGACGTACGCCTGCTGATAATATCCATCGTGTTTGTGGGGATTTTCGCCATGCTCACCACCCTGTCCATGAGCATCCTCAGGTACACGTCCGTACGTGTCCGGGGCAACGGCAAAAATGGCGGCGCTGTAGTATTGCTGCTACTCATCATATTGGTAGTGGCAGGAATCGGCTATTTCTTCTCCGCCCTGATGCGTTTCGCCATTTCGCGCAAACGCGAATACATGGCTGACGCAGGGGCAGCCGAAATGACACGCAACCCGCAAGCATTGGCAAACGCCCTCCGCAAAATATCCTGCGACCCTGACATCGAAGCCGTCACCCGCAACGACGTGGCACAACTGTTCATCGAACATCCCCACAGCAAACGAAAAGGACTTTTTTCAGGCATCAACGGTCTGTTTGCCACACATCCCCCCATTGAAAAACGCATCGCTATTCTGGAGCAGTTTTAACCGATGCACGAAATACAAAAATGGAAAAGGGAATATCTAAAATCTAATCTAAATTCATGAAGCATCTTTTCGTGCGGAAAACCGTTCCCTGCTTCAGGCGATGGGAAAACAAATCGTATTCGGTAT
>JAISWR010000095.1 GCA_031270985.1 Bacteroidales bacterium
CCCGTCAGGGATGCATCCCTGCGGGATGCAAAAAAAGATTGTCGCAAAAAAATCTACCGAGCGATGCATCCCTACCGGGATGCAAAAAGGCTTATATCTTATTTATTTCGCATCACTTAATGGGAAAAATTTTTAACCTATAAAGGTTTAGGAAAAGCCTTTCAACATAAGCGCAGGGAGCTTCCGGCGGAAGAGAATGGTAGGGAGGTGTGCACACCGTCCCTACTTGTCCCGCGCGGACGTCTCTTTTCGGTGTTGCGTGCTGTTTTCGCTTTCGGTTGCCAATTGGCGGATGATTTCCGCCAGCGCCATCATATTTTTGTCCGAAAGTCGGGTTGTTGCGGTGACGGCGTTCAGTTTTGCCAGAGAGTTCCTGATGTATTCCGGAGGATGTCCCGTTTTTTGTGCCAACCGGCCGCATATTTCGTTGATGTTTTCGTTGATGAGGTCTATCCCGTGTTTTCGTTTGATTTCTTCGCTCAGGTACAGTTTGCGTTTTATGATGATGTCGGCATTGTTGTTCTTTTGCAGATACAGGTCGGTGACGGAGTGTACGAAGTCCAGCATCATGTTTTTGGGCGGATGGATGATGGGGATGGGTTTTTGCTTCCGTCGCGCATTAAAAATCATGATTGTGAGAAGCATCAGCAGCAGTACCGTTAAAGCCCATTGCGTTACTTGATTGTCCATCAGTACCGTCAGCGCGGAGCGGGAGTCGTAATGATTTAGCGCGGTGGTGTAGTGCTCCGTCCTAATGAGCGGACGATCGGCGAGATATCCCAGATGTTGCCAAATATACGGGCTGATGGAATCGTTCAGAATGCTGTAATTGGTAAAAATCAATGGATTGCATATCAAGATCAGGTTGCCTTGCCCGATGCTGTAACGGATGCTGAGCGCACGTTTTTCGTCGGTTTCCGATATTCTGTACAAATTGTCCGGCGCACCGGTTTTCTGCGGGTTGTCCGGTGCGAAATAACAGTTCAGTATGCCGGCCGGAAAGGACAGATCTGAGGCGGCATGGGGGGGGCAAAAGCACACGTTGTGCGAAGTTTCGGAAAGATAATATGTGTCTATGTTCAGCGTGTCGCTCAGCGTACGGGGAAACGAACCTGTGGCGATGATGGTATTTCCGCCTTCGTAAGCATGGCGCAGCAGGCAGAGGACAGTGCTGTCGGTCATCCCCCATGGGTTTTGGGCGATTATCAAAAAATTTGCCTCGTTTGCATCTATACTCAGGCTGTGATTGCCTTCCAGCAAATCCTCTATCCCTTTATACGTATGACAGTATCCCTTTTCCCATGAAGCAGAAATAAGAGAATCGAACACAAAACAGCCGTAAGGTTGTTTGTCGTTTGTGTGGAATGTGGGAATCCATGTGTAATGTGTGAACGAATCACGATTGACGAGGTATGTCACGGTGAAGATGATGCCGGCAATGATGCCGGCGAAGATGAGGAATCGTTTTTTCATTTGCCTGCCATTTTGATAATCTCCTCACTGATGTCGCGGAATTTACCGAATGCAGTCCTGTCTGCTTCGCCTTGCCCATATCGGTAATATATAAAGTTGTACGACAAGGTTTTAAATATGTTCCTTAATTCCGTTTCCGTTATTTCATACGCATATTCGTTGACCGTTTTGTAGGAGTCAAACGAAATCAACTGGTATTTTTGCAGTTTTTGCAATGTTTTCAGGAACTGCCATCTGACGGCTTCCGCGTATTGCCCGCTGTTGAGCGATTGTGCCAACAATATGTCATAATCCTGATTTTCAATATCTTCATCTTCTATACGGTATGCCGGTTTTTTCCGGTTTCCCCGGTAAAAAATTCGGGTGCGTTTCATCAGAACAATGCTGGTGATACTCAATATTGCGATAATACCCAGCGAGATATAAATGGTTTGCCATGTGTTTTTGCTCAAGGTCGTGTTGAAAAATTTCCACAGCCATTTGTTGATTAAAAGTTGTAGTCTTTGAGAGAACGGTAAACGGCTTTTCCGGTAGGCATAATAACTATCTTTCCCGAATTTTGCGCGTATTGCCGAATCGCATGTTACCGCGTCGACGCTTAGTGTATCGTTCCGGATGAATATCGTATCATGCGTTTTTGCTATTTCCGCCATCAGTTCGGAAAGGTTCTGTTGCGTCCACGCCGTCACGCAGCAATATGACAGGGCAAAAAACAAAAATGCTCGTTTCACGGGTACGTTGGTTTTATCGTGCTCGTTTTTTATATAAATATCTCGGATACAGGATAAAATAAAATATCACAAATCCTATTTCCGTGAGTATAAACAGGCATCTGAACACATTGGGCAAATCCGTGTGTCGTGTGAGGTATGCTTCGAGGAATCCCGCCATGATGAAGACAGGCACAATGCCTACAATAATTTTGAGTCCCTTGCGTGCCCCCATCCTGAAAGAGTCTATGCGGCGGTAGGTTTTCGGGAACAGCCAGCCGTTGCCCATAGCGATTCCCGCCGCGCCGGCAAGGATGATTGCCGGGATTTCCAATGCACCGTGTATCCAGATGGTGAACACAGATTCCCAAAGCAGACCGTGCTCGTAAAACAGGTATTGGAAACAACCTACCATTACGCCATTAGCGAACAATACATAACCTGTTCCTATAGAGGTAAGTATGCCCATGATGAAAGCATAGAAAGATACTCGAATGTTGTTGAACGTGATGCGTAAAAACATCCCGTACGGCATATCGTCTTTGTACACCGCCATAGGGTCGCCCGCGGCAATGTTGTCCAACGTTGTTTCCACATAAGCGTTGCCGAGTATCAGGTTTTTGTAGGTTTCGTCCATCGCCGCAGAGTAAGCGCCGATAAGCGCGCTGACCGCAAATATCAGGAAAGCATACCATAACTCTTTGCGCGCTTCATACATCGTCGCAGGCACTTCGTAGCGCCAATAAGTGAGGAAACGCGACAGTTTTTCGGGCTTTTTCCGGTTGATGAATTGGTGTAATTTTGACGATAACCCGTTGAGATACAGCACTAAATGCGATTGTGGGTAGTGCGTTCGCACAAACGACAAGTCATTGACCATATCAATATAAATATCCGACAGAGTATCAGGCGATTGCTTCTCTATCTGCTGCAAACTGCGTTCGTATTGCTCCCATTTTTCCTTATTGCGGACATAAAAAACGGCCTCTTTCATTCTACAAAGATACGATTTTTATTTGAACCGTCATTTTTATTTCCCGCAGGTGATTTTCGACGAGGGCGGTTGTTGTTCAAATGATTGCGCAAGATAGATTTTGGGGACAACCGCGCCTAAACCCTGCGGATGAATCGTAAAAAAGGAGTTGATTTTTCCGAAAACGCAAACACATTTTACACCTCTCCCTGCGGATTTTGTGGAGATGTGACTGCTTAGTCCGTAAACAAAAACAAAACTTGTTGTCCGTTTTGCTTACGTGAGTATTCACGAAGTCTCTTATACATGCTCACATCAGATGAACTTTTCCCTTTTCTGCAAATTCAGTAATCCTATCATGCCCCAAATGATGCTTCCCGAGAGAAGGAAAATACGGTTTTTCATGATGGTGGTTTGCCAGATAATCGGCAGGGTATCACCCGGGTCAAAAGGATTGAGCAGGATATTCCAGAAGGAATTGTTTTGGGAACCCGAGGCGGTGAATATCAGGAAAGCGATAGAGATGATGATCATGATCACTGCCGTTCCGTTGCCGCTTTTGGTGATGGTAGAAACCATGAACGCCATGTTGCCGAAAAACAGTATCGGAAACATCAGTTGCGCCGACATTTCCAACGAATTGACCGGATACAGGAGGATGGTGGCCAATTGGCAAAAAAGCACCAGAATAAAAAATATCGCTACGTATATCATGAACAGTCGAAATCCCCACACTTTGTATTTGTAGTCCGGAATGCCGAACAATATTTCCAGTATGCGGGAATCGTCGTCGTTCTGGATCCCAAAAACCGCCGGATAAAATATCAGCAGCAGCGACGGGAACGTCAGCAGTCCGTACACCAAGCTTTCGTTGATTTCTTGCTGATTCCACACGGCATTGAACATGAAAAAGCCGAAAAACACCAGCGCCGTGAGGATGAACCATACGAACTTGCCGGCAAAAATGATTTTCAGGTTATATTTCACCATCCGGATCATCAGCATGCTTATGTGCTTTATTTTCATTTTTATCTTTTTAGGTTAAGTTATTTTACATTCCTTTCAGCAGACACAGATAAGCATCTTCGAGGTTAGGCTCTGCGAGGATCGCATGTTCAAAAGGTTGTGTTGCCGACAGGTAACGCACCTGAATAGTGTCCTCCGTTTGCATGTGGTGGATGATGAGCGCCTTGTCCAGTTTCGTCTCAAAGTCTGCCTTGTTGATGGTAAACAACCACACTTTTCTTTCCGCCAATTCAATCATGTTGATCGGGTTGCCGAAATATTTCACTTCGCCTTTGTTGATTACCACCACCTGGTTGCAGGAGTTGGAAATATCCTCAATGATGTGCGTGGAGAAGATCACGATACGATCTTTGCTGAGTTCCACCAGCAAGTTGCGGAAGCGGATGCGTTCGCGCGGGTCGAGACCTGCCGTAGGCTCGTCCACAATAAGGATGCGCGGCAGGTGCAGCAAAATCAGGGCAATGCCGATGCGTTGCTTCATGCCGCCCGAAAACGAGCCGATTTTGTCGTCCTTGCGTTCCGTCATGTGGACGGATTCGAGTACCGTGGTTATCCGTTTGTGGCGGGTGTCGCTGTTGTATATTCCTTTCAGGATAGCCTGATAGTCGAGAAAATCCCATGCCGACATATTTTCGTACATGCCGAACTCCTGCGGCAGGAAGCCGATTTGTCCCTGCAATTCTTCGCGGTATTTCCTTGTGTCGTAGCCATTGATCCAGATGCTGCCGTAACTTTGTTCCAGTATGCCGCTGACGATGCGCATGAGGGTTGATTTTCCCGCCCCGTTGGGGCCCAACAGTCCGAACATGCCGGTTTTTATCTCCATCGAAACGCCTTTCAGCGCTTTGAACGGTTTGCGTCGTTTGCCTATCACCGGAATGACGGTCACGAAGTGGAAGAACGAACTTTTCAGTCCAGCATATCGTCCCGTGATGCGTTTCAGGTTGATGTTGTGTTCGTCGATGTAGCCTGAGGTGTAATATATCAGCAGGCAGGCGTACCAGAAGAATCCCATGATGATGACCATGTTGAGGTTGTCCAAATGGCGATACAGTCCATTCAGGAAAAACAGCGGGATACCCCAATACATCAGGCTGTCCACACGCCGTACCCACCGACTTCCGTCGAAACGGCGGGAAAGATACCGCGCAATGGTTTGCCACAGGCGGACGGAAGCAGCATAGAGCAGCATGGACAGCAAGAATACCCACAGGCGGCTTTCGATGAAGAAAAACACGAAATAGACGCCGAACGCGAACAGGGCAAACTGCCACGAGATGCCGACGAAATCTTTCAGTTTGGTGTACAGGTTGCCGATGCCCAGCCGTTCGCGGATGCGCAGCCCGCTGGTCCATTCGCGGCTGAACAGTCCCGGGCGGTCGTACACCTTCACCATGTTGCTGATGGTGATTTGTATCTCGTCGTTGGGGCTGATGAGTTTGGTTTGTGTGCGGCGGAGGCTTGTCTGTGCAAAGGCAGTCATGCCGGGGATGAGGATAACCAGCGCGACGAGATAGACGGCCTGCCACAGGAAGTCGTCTGCGTAGCGGAAAATGCAGGCCACACCCGCAAGGAACAGGCACAGGTGGAAGAGTTTCGTTCTCACGGGCAGTCCGCGGTACCATTGCAGGGTATTTTCCAAGCCTGCATAAGCCGTAGGCACTACCAGCAGCGTGAGCAGGGTGGAAAAAGCCAGTCCCCCGATGACGGTGATGGCAAACGGAGCACCGATAACGCCCGCATATTCCGAATTGCCCATTGCCATCGGGAACATCGCCACGATGGTGGTGACCGACGTGATCAGGATGGGGCGGATGCGCGACAGTCCTGCCATGATCAGCGCACGGTTGCGCCGGTAGCCCCGATCCCGCAAAATGATGGCATAGTCGGTCAGGATGATGCTGTTGTTCACCACCACTCCGATCAGGATGAGGAAGCCCATGAGCGTATTGGCGTTCAACAGGCTGTTGCCCGTGAATAGCAACGCCAGCAGCGATCCTATTGCCGCCAGAGGAATGGCTATCAGCAGTACAAACGGCGTGGAGAACGATTCGAACACTGCCGCCAGAATCATAAATATCAAGATAAACGCCGCCAACAGCAGGAATTTAAATTCGGCAAACTGGTCTTCTTCGTGGATCACTTCCACGGCAATACCTGCCGGCAGGTTGTAGTCCGCAATCAGTCCGTCCACGTCGATGCGATACCCTTCCAGCAGGGATTTGGAATCCTGTATGTCGTTCAGGAAAGCATAAGACACCTCCAACTGCTTGTCCTGATTGGTGCGTTTGATTTGCGCCCTGCCTCGTCCGTAGTTGATATCGGCAATATCTTTCACCTGATACGAGGCGCCAGCGGCGCTCTGCACCATCGTAGCACGCAGGTCGTCAACGGTTTTTGCGCGCTGTTTCCTTTCTTCCTCCGCGTCGTCTTTCGGGATGTAGTTGCGGATGATGATTTCGTAGGTGTCATCGCCCACCTTGAACTGCGCTCCCGACGTGATGTCGGCGGAGAGCGATGACGACAGCGCGGTGGAGATGTTATTTCTCGTGATGTCGTTTGACACCAGCATGATGGGGTCGAAGAAGAGCGATATTTCCGGCTGTCGGCGACCGAACGACAGGTTTGTCCGCTGGATATAGTCCTGCTGGTCGAGGTAATAGCGGATGTCTTCCGCTACAATCTGCATCATATCGTAGTCGCTGCCTTTGATGACCACCCGTTCGCCGTTGTCGCCCACGCCCAGCATGCGCATGAAATTTTGCATTCCCGACATGGCGCCGCCGCCACCCTGATTGTCGCCGCCAAAAGCGTCGGACATGGTGATTTCCGCCCCGTTGATGTTTTGCAGCAGTTTAGTCACTTCCGATTTGATTTCGGCGATGTTTCTCTTACGGATTTTCCAATAATCCTCATGCAACACGATGGTCAGCTGTGCTTCCTGTTCCTGGACACGGCAGATGAGTTCCTTTTTTTCGGGAAAGTCGGCGAGGCGGTCTTCCATCACCCGCACTGCCTTATCGGTGATGTCGAGCGTGCTGCCGGTTTGCATGCTCACACTGATGTTGAGGCGGTCGCTTTCCACTTGTGTGAGCGTTTGCAGGTTCATGGACAGCGACATGATGAGCGTGCCGAACAGCAAGGTTATCGCGCCGAGCAGTGTCACGCCCGGATGCCTCATGCAGGTTTTCAGCAGCGCCATGTAGATTTGTACGGCGCGCTGGTTGAGCGATATTTTTTCAAAGAATATGCTGTGTCTGCTTTTCCTTTTCAGGATGGAATAGGCTGCCATGGGGATAAAGAACATGGCGACCAGCAACGAGATGGTGAGGGTAGAGATGATCGCCACGCCCACATTGAATCCCAGCAGTTTGATGAGGAAATTGTCCGAAAACACGAAAGGCAGGAAGATGGTGACCGTGGTGAGCGTTGCCGCGAAGATGGAGCGCCACACTTCCTTTGTGCCGCGCGTGACCGCTTCTTCGGGCGGCACTCCCGACGCCGACAGGCGGTACACGTTTTCGAGCACCACCACGCTGTTGTCCAGCAGCATCCCCACCGCCAGCGCGACGCCTATCAACGTGAGGCTGTTGAGTGTGATGCCGAAGGCGTAAAACAAGTTGAAAGCGGTATACACCGACACGGGAATAGCCAGCGCGATGATCGTCACCAGCCGTATGTTGCGCAGGAATACCCACAGGATGACCACTGCCAGCAACCCCCCGATGAGCGCGAGGTTTACAATCTGGTTGATGTTCTCTTCCATGATTTCGGCGGAGTTCTGCTGCACCACTATTTCCACGTCCATCGGTGCGAGGCGTTTGTTGAGCGATTCCACCGTTTCCGCTGTGCGGTGGGAAAGTTCGATGAGGTTTGACTGCGCGTCGTTTGTCAGCGACACCGACACCGATTCCTTGCCGTTGACGCGGCTGTAGGTTGTTTCCTCCTGCAAGTCGAAGAAGACATGCGCCACGTCTTTCAGCAGCACGGGTCCGGGCGCCACCACCATGTTTTCGAGGTCTGCCACCTTTGCGTAAGGCGAATTGACGTCCACGAACCACCGTGCGTCGGGTTCGTTGATGTAGCCCACGAAGGTTTTTTCGCGTGCGTTCTGTGCCAGCAGGCTGCTGATTTGGTTGGGCGAGAGGTTGAGCGCCTCGCAGGCGGCTGGGTCGAGCTGTATCTCAATGGCTTTGGCGCGTCCGCCATATACGCTCACTGCCGCCACTCCGTCTATGTTTTCCAGTTCGGGCTGTATCTCCTTGTCCACAATGTTTCTCACTCTGTCCGAGCCGCCCGAGCCGCGCACCTGCAAGGTCATGAACGCACTTGTCATGCGGGTGAGATCCACTTTCTGCGTCCGCACCGTGAAGCCTTCGGGGAAGGTGGATGCTATTTCGTTGATTTTTTCTTCCAGCCGCAGGGAGATCATTTTGAAATTGACGCTTTTTTTGAAATCTACCTGAATGGTGGACTGGCGGCGATCTACCGTTGTTTGGAGATTGTCCACCCCGCCGACGGCATTGATGGCGCCTTCCAGCGGAATGATGACCTGCGTTTCCACGAACGACGGGTCCATGTCCTGACGCGAAGTGACGGACACGTACATGTTGGGCAGTTCGGCGTTGGGCATCAACTCCACGCTGAGTTGTTTGTAGGACACCACCCCCAACAGGGTGAGTGCTATGAACACCATGCTGATGGTGATTCTCCGGTGAATGAGGAAATTCATAAGCAGTCCTCCTTCCTCCCCTTTAAGAAAAGAGAAGATTTACCCGATTCTTTTGTGCTTTGCTTCATTTTCAGTTTTCAGTTTTTCGCAGTTTATTTTTCGCGGTTTCCAGTAGGTGGTACACGCAGGGGATCACCACGAGGCTCATCAGGGTGGAGGTTACCAGTCCGCCCACAACGGCGATTGCCATTGGCGATCGGAGGGAACTGCCTTCGCCAACACTGAAGGTAAGCGGCAGCAGCGCCAGGACGGTGGTGAGGCTGGTCATCAGGATGGGGCGGATACGCTGCTGTCCGGCGCGTACGATGGCGTCGTTCAGCGGCACGCCCGACAGTTTCAGTTGGTTGATGCGGTCAACCAGCAGGATGGAGTTGTTCACTGCGATGCCCACCAGCATCACGATACCGATGATGCCCATCATGTTGACGGTTTTTCCGGTGATGAAGAACAGGAATATGGCGCCGGTGACCGCCAGCGGGATGGTGAGCAGGATGGTGAACGGGTGGAGGAGGCTTTCAAACTGGGAAGCCATCACCATATACACCAGCACGATGGACAGGACGAAGGCAAAGATGAGGTTGCGCATGGATTCCTGCCGTTTTTCTTCTTCTCCCGTGACGGTGATGGCGTAGTTGGCGGGCAGTTCGATGTCGCGCACGGCAAGGCGCACGTCCTGTGCGGTTTTGTCCAACGACTTGTCGGCGTCAATGTTTGCCATCACTTTGGAAATACGGTTCTGGTTGCGGCGAAAAATTTCTTTCGGCGCTTGTGTTTGTTCCATTGTGGTGATTTCTTTCATGCGGAATTCTTTTTCGCCGCTTTGTATCACCAGGTCGCTCAGGTCGCTCATACGCACGTCGGGCGTTTTGATGAGGATGTCGCGCATTTCGCCGCGGTACTCCATCTGTCCTGCGGTGCGTCCGCTGAGTTGTTGCGTCAGTTGGTCGATCACCGTTCCTATGGACAGATTGTTGATGCCTGCCATTGTGCGGTTGATGGATATGGTGATTTCGGGGGCGCCGTCTTCGATGGATGATTTCACGTTGTAGAGTCCTTCGACGTGCTGCACGCGCTCTTTCACTTCGCGGGTGATTTCGGCTATTTCGTCGAGTTCTTCACCTTTCACCTCCACCACGATGGGCGCACTTTCGCCACCCAGCACCGAAGACATGGAGTTGTCGTCCTGTTTCACCGTCAGTTCCATACCTTCCGCGTTACCTGCCGTTTCCACAAGCTGGCTGATGATTGTTTCCGCGGGGTAGGGGCAGTCGGGCGAAAGGATGACTTTCATCATGGCGGTGTGTTCGCCTTCAAAGATAGCATCTTCCGAGCCGCTTCCTTCGCCGATGTGGCTATATACGGTGATGGCGGTGTCGGCGCTGATAATTGCCAGCATTTCTTCCAGGCTGGTTACTGCGCTTGAGGTGCGTTCGAGGCGTGTTCCTTCGGGCATTTTCACCATCAGCGTGAACGTCTTGCCTTCGGTGCGCGGCATAAATTCGGTACCGATGAAGCGCATCATTACCAGCGAAGTGCAGAGCAGCAGGAGGGCAACGCCTACTACCGCCCAGCGGTGGTGCAACAGGACGCGCAGGATTTTGCTGTATCCGGTGATATGGACGGTTTTGTCTTTACCGTCGTCAGGGTCTGCGATCACTGACAGTGTTTTCTTTTTCCCCTTTCCGGTGATGTGCGTAAACAGGGTGGGGATGACCATGATTGCCACAAAAAGGGAGGACACCAGTGAGAAGGTGACCGTCCATGCCATGTCTTTGAACAGTTCTCCGGTAGCGCCGTGCAGGTACACGATGGGCAGGAACACGACGATGGTGGTGAGCGTGGAGGCGATGACCGCTCCCGACACTTCCGCGGTGCCGGTGACGGATGCATCGCGCGAACTCAGTCCGCGTCCCTTGTTCTGGAAGATACTTTCAATGACTACGATAGCGTTGTCTATCAACATGCCTGCACCCAGCGCCAATCCGCCCAGGGTCATGATGTTCATGGTCAGGTTGCCGAAAAACATCAGGTTGAAGGTGGTGACAATGGAGATGGGGATGGCAAGGCTCACGATGATGGTGCTGCCCACGCGGCGAAGGAATACAAAAAGCACGACCACTGCCAGCAGGATGCCGGCGATGGCGCTTTCCTGCAATTCGCTTATGGCTTGCTTGATGAATGTTCCCTGATTGGAAATGACGCCGAAGTGGTAGCCGGGCAGCGAATGTTCTATTTCGGCGAGGCGTTTGATGACCAAATCCACCACCCTGACGGTGTTGAACTGCATTTCTCTATGGACGGACAGTCCGATGCAGCGTTTGCCGTTGAGGCGGACGATGTTTTCGGGACGGGCGTTTTCAAATTTCACCTGCGCCACGTCGCGCAGGAAAATGGGGGCACTTGTAGCGCCTGTTTGCTCTGTTTCCACCGGTTTGTAGCCCA
The DNA here is from genome assembly GCA_031270985.1 of Bacteroidales bacterium. Taxonomy (GTDB): domain Bacteria; phylum Bacteroidota; class Bacteroidia; order Bacteroidales; family UBA4181; genus JAIRLS01. The sequence continues at coordinate 11,357 of JAISWR010000095.1, forward strand.
CAATCAGGTTTTCAAAATCGGCTTCGGCGCTGAAAGTGCTGACGCTTTTCACTAAATATTGCAGTCCCATTTCGCTGACGCGCCCTCCGGAGATGTTTTGGTTGTTCGTCTGTATGCGCGAGGCGATGTCTTCAACCCGCAGGGCGAAGGCGTCGAGTTTGTAAGGGTCTGTTTCGATGGTGAGCGTGGTGACTTCCGCGCCCGAAAGCGCTACTTCCGCCACGCCTTCCAAACGGATAAGTTCGTTGCGGATATAGTTTTCAGCGACTTTCCGCAGGTCTGCCATGTCGGTGATGTTTTGGTGAGACATGGCGACGAGCACTACCGGAGCCATGTTGGGGTCGTGCTGCGAGATTTTCAACTCCGTGATGTCGCCGGCTGCCAGCGGAGCAACGGCTTTCTGCAAATCCAGAAAGGCTTCGTCCATGTCCTTGTCCCACGAATATTCCACCGTAATCTGCGCCGAGCCTGACCTGACGACGGACGACACCTGCATGACATCGCTTTGGCGTACCGCCAGAGATTCGATGTTTTTCACGAACTGTTTTTCGATCTCTTCCGGCGGGCGTTCCCCTGCTTTGAGTTCGATGAACAGGCGCGGATTATTCAAGTCGGGCAGCAAGTCAACGCTTAGACGGTCGTACGATATTTTGCCCAGCAACATCACCCCCAGCACAAACATACAGATGGTGACCGGATTCCTGACCGAAAAATTGATGATGCTCTTCATTTATTTTTGGATTTTTACGGGACTGTTTTCCCGGAGTGTTTCATATCCTCTGACGACTAAGTTGTCGTTTTCGTTGAGACCCCATACCACTTCCACGTTGTTTTCGTCTTCCAGCCCTATGCGGATGTCCCGCAACACGGCGGTATTTCTTTCAACGATGTACACGAATTTGCGGTTGCGGTTGGACTGTACCACTTCTTTGGGTACGATGATGGCATCGTCGGCTTTGTCCACCACGATGTCGGCTTTCACGAACATGCCCGGACGCAGTTTCAGCGCGTTGTTGTCGATAAGTATTTTGCCTTTGAAGGTGCGCGTTTCGGCGCTGATTGCCGGCGACAGTTCGCTGATGTATCCGCTGATGGTGTCTTCGGGAAGCGTGTAGTGGGTAATTTTGACGGGTTGTCCGCTGTGGATGTACTCAATAACGCTTTCGGGCATATTGATTTCCATGTACATCTGGGCGTAGTTCATCAGTCCGAGCATGGGTTTCCCCTGATCCACCTTCACGTTGGGCGTGTAGTAGGGCAGGTTGACGATGACGCCGGTGAAAGGCGCTTTGATTTTCATCTTTTCCAGATTCAGGGTGCCGCTTTCCACATCGTGGCGGGCGTTGATGACCTTTACTTCCGAATTGCGCGTATCCAACAAGGTTGCGCCGCCCTTTTCGTACAACTCTTTTTGCTTCTCTTGTTCCTGTTCGGCAAGATCAAGATTCATGTTTTTGGAATCTATCGAAATGCTGTTTTCATATTCACGGTCATCCAGACGGATCACCATCTGTCCTTCGGTGACTTTATCGCCGAGTTTGAACGGTTTTCCGGTGGCAGGGTTGGTTTGCAGGGTATACAGCCCGCTCATCTGCGAGGTGAGTTCCACGCCGTAGATGGGCTGTACCGTACCGGTGGTGTTGATTAACTTGCTGATGGATCCTTTTTTCAGCTCCTGAACGGATACGGGCGACGCTATCTGGCTTTGCGGAGTGGGCGTCTGATTGCTGCAGGCGGTTATGATGCCTGCCAGCGCTGTAACGACAATAATGCGATTATTTATCATGGTGTATTTGTTTATGGTTTATTTGTTTTCTATATCATTTAACGGTACGATTTCGACGTTGTTCTCAAAATCGTATAACGACAGTATTTTCAGGTTCAACAACTGAATCCTGTACTGAATCAACGCTTGAGTGTGGGATATTTTCTGGTTGGACAGCTGTGTTTGGAACTGACTGATTTCCATACCCGTCAAATCGCCCTGACGATAGCGTGTCAGGTTCAGGTCGTAGGTGAGCTGGGCGTTTCTGACGCTTTGTTCGGCTATTTCGATCTGTGTTTTCAGATTTACGAGACTGCGGCAGGTTTCGCGGATGTTCAACTCAATGCTGACCTGTTCCTGTTCGGTATTGATTTCGTTGGCTTCCATGGTGATTTCCTGAGCGCGGACGCGGGCTTTGTTGGCGCCCCAGTCAAAGATAGGCACGGTGAATGAAACGGACACGCGCGGATTGGGCGTTGTTTTGTTATATATTCTGCTAAATTCGGGGTCGTCGCCGGTTAAACCCACCGAAAGCGACACGCTGCCTTTGAATTTGTTCTGGTCTTTGAGGCGGATCAGTTCAAATTCGCTTTCTTTGGTTTGTATCTCCCGCTGGCGCAGTTCAAGGCGCGATGCCAAACCGTGCTCAATGGCTCTGTTCTGGTCGATGTTGATGGATTGGATGTCCACACTGGTGGTGACGACAATATCTTCGTCCAAGTCCATGCCCAGTGTTTGTTTCAGCTGGTCTTTTGCGTTTTCGAGCGATACGGTCTGGTCTTCTACCGTGGATCGGGCGTTCGACAGGTTTAGTTCCGCCTGAAAGAGTTCGGATTTGGGCGCGAGATCGGATTCTACTTTTGTTTTGATGATATCAAAGTTTTGCTGTGCGTTTTTCAACTCTTCCTTGTTGATGTCCAGACGGCTTTGCGAAGTATAAACCGAGTAGAACTGCTGGGTAATTTGCCGCTCAATGTTGAGGCGTTGCAACGCATAACTGATGGTAGCGTTTTCCAGATTGTACTCAAGCTGTTGCAGTTCCATTTTACGGGTATTATAGGTAAAAATGGGCTGGGTGAGGCGCAACGACAGGTTATTGGAGAATGCCTGGTTGTCGTTGCTGGTTCCGCCTTCCAGACTGGACTGGTTGTTTTGCCACGAAAAATCGTTTACCAGCGAAATAACGCCGTCGGTCAGCAATATGGGCTGTTCCACCTGAAAACTTCCGCCGGTGCTAAACTGCCGGTTGGTGTACCATTGGGAGAGACGGTTGTCGAAACTTCTGTTATTGCTGTAAGTGAGCGGCGTCAGGTTCAGGGAGAAACGCGATTTCAACGAGGCGCGCTGAGCGATGAGCCGTTGCTGGTAACTTTCCAGATTCAGCAGCGATGTTTTGAGCGTAGGACTGTTTTTCTGAGCCACGTCCATTGCGCTTTCCATAGTGAGCAATATTTGGGCGCGAACAGTCATCGCCGTCGCAAACATTGCCGCACACAAAACGATTTTTTTGATTTTTCCGTTGGTTTGTTCCATAGATATATAATAATGATGTTGATGTTTATTCTGTTGATTCACGAAGCGAATTATCCGGGTTATCGAAGTTGTCGGTATTTGTTCCTTGCAATTGTTGCGGCAGGGAAGCTATTCTGACGAGTTTCACGGCGTCGGCGATCACCATTTGCTGTTCGCTTTTGTTGGTCAGGGTGATGCTGACGGTATCCGAGGTAAAATAATACGAGTCTATCAGCACCCATCCGTTGGGGGTTCTGCGCAAATCCACCGTCACGTCTTCCGTTTCGTTGCCTTGTTTTATTTTGAAATGATATTCTGTTCTATTATTGTTTCCACCGAAGTTAAAACCGCCGCCGCCGCCGCCACCGCCACCGCCGCCGCGTCCTCCTCCTCCTCCTCCGCCGCCGCCGCCACCACCGCCGCCACCGCCACCAACAACAACGAAATTGAATCTTCTTTCGTTGTTGAAATAATGGAAATAGACTTCATAGCGTGCATGTTCCGGCAACGGCACGTTCCATGTGGCGGTTTGGTTGCCTTTGTTACTGCTTTTGATGACGTGCGCCGAGCGTATGTAATCGCCGTAGTATCCGCTGTTGGTAGTCGGTTTCCAATGGCGTGGCGGCCCCCACCACGAGATGCCGGCATATTTGAACGGATCGTCGTCTAATTTTGTGATCCATTGTGCGATCAGTCCGGTGGATGTGGTGGATGTGGTGGAGAAGAGCGAATCTTCATTGTCCACGATGATTTCGTAGGGGTTATTGGCGGACAGATTTTTGATGATGTAGTCTCCTTCTTCGTCCGTCAAGGCGCCGCGCCCTTCAATGATTCGTCCGGACTGTTGCGAGATGGACTGGGGCAGGTTTGCGGAAATCATGGTGTTCACCGTTATGCCGCGCGGCGCTTGATCCCAGAGCGATATGATTTGCATGTCTTCATGCGCGCCGATGGCTATTCTGCGGTTGGCGCGCGGGTCTTGGTCGTCATATCCCCAGTCGTTGCGTACCTGCGTTTGCAGATGGACGGTGCCGTCGTGGTCGGAAATATTGCGAATGAGCAGTTTCAGCACGTAGATTTCCAAGCCGCGGTCATAAATGCCGGTTACTTCGGGCGTACCGATGACGTAATACGGCAGGGATGCGGGGCTTTTCCATCCGGAAAGTCCGGCATGGAGGTTGCTTTTGCCGATGGCGCCGAGCGTGTCCAGCAGGGTCTCAAACCGCATGTTTCGGAAAGTATTGCGTTTCAGTACCGCATACACCGAATCTCTAAATTCGGTCACTCCGACGATGATTTCACAGGGGACAAATAATTGGTCGGCCTTCTGGCTGATGATGTAGTCCAGCAGGTCGCGGTGTTCGGCATCGGTCAGTAAGTCCACGAACGACTGTTTTGCCAGCAGCATATTGGCTTTTTCGGAATTGCTGATGCCGCTGCCCGTACCTACGGTTACTACGGTTGCGTTGTTGGACTTGTTTTGCAGGTATAACTCCACCAACCGGTTGGCAACCGGCCATTCGGCGGAGTAAATGTTGTATCTGAAATTGTAAAATTGCGGGAATACGAAATAAGGATTTGCCGCCACATTGGTGCTCACTTGTCCCCGATCGTTGGAAATGCTGAGGTTTGATTGTTGCATGAACAATGATTGCAGTATTTGCGTAAAAATGCCCATTTTTATTTCGTTGTCGGACAGTTGGCGGTTGTTGCGTCCGCCGCCGCCTCTTCCTCCTCCTCCTCCTCCGAAATTCTTACGCATTTCCACCTGGGCTTTGACGTTCAGCATGGGGTATCGCCATCCTTTTTCGGTAAAAAGCACCATTTCGGGTTGAGTTGTTTCCTGCGCCTGCGTCCATGTGCGGGGATAGCTGTAAAACTGCGCCGGCACCTCCACGATGGAGAAGCGTTTGAACGGGTATTCCAGGTTGAATTGCCGCTCTATCATTTCTTTGAAGTTGCGGATGAGCGACGGTATGGTGTCCGCAATAGAGTCCATCACTGCGGAGTAGTGGTTGTGTCCTTCAATGTGGTAGATGCTGTAGCAAACGCTATCGACAAGAATACTTTGCCGGTGGTATTTTCCTGTTGTCAGCGAAATTGCCTGCATGGGGTATTCGGGTGCAAAGGTATGTGTTCCATCTCCATTGTCTGTCCATTCTCCTTGAGAAATCGGCAAAAGCCCTTGCAAAGGTTTCACTTTCAGGTTGAAACGGCTGAAATAAGTTTGTTGCCAGTCTGCGCTTTCATCGCTGTATGAAGTGCCGGCACGCGGGTACCAGTATGTTTCGGGCGTCAGCAGCAAAAATTCGCCAGTTTGGAAACTGTATCTTTTGTCCGAATGAACCATGTTGTCGGATTTGTAGTCTTCCTGCAACACTTCCGGCGGGATGTCGAGGTAGCAAAACAGGTTGTCTATGCGTCCGTTGTACCGTACGGTCATGCGCACCGTGTCTCCTGCGGCGATTTCTTTTCCGAAGTCTGCCAGAATGATTTGGTGGTCGCGCTCAAATGCCACTTTTTGTTCTCCGGAGAGTATTTCACGTACCTGTAAGCCGGGATTGAGGCAGAACGTAAAGACATTTGATGTTTCCACCGCTACGCCTTTGAGCGTTACTTCGGCAACGATGGCGTCCGATTGCTGTTCCACCTCCATATTGTATTCATCAATCACCAATTTTGGGGAATGTACGTATTTGTTGTTCACCTGCATGTATGTTTGCCGCATTTTGTCTTCGTGGCGTATGGAATTTACGTGCCTGAAGGCGGCGTTGCCGCACAGCAGCAGTGTTACCGCAGCCGTTGCCATCCATGCGTATTTTCCTTTCGCTGTATTGGACAATCTGCCGAACAGCGCAATGGTGAAGAAAATACAGGTCAGTCCGGCAAACAGATAGATGGAACGGTGGATGATCAAAGTTTCCAAATTGCTGAACCCTATGATGGACGATTTGAGCAGAGGCAGGCTGAACGTCATGTAGTCGAACAGATAATAGAATTTGTTGCCCACGTAGAATATGGTGATGCCCACGTAGCCCAGCAGCAGGATGAACGTGATTGCCTGATTTTTGAGCAGGGTCATCAGGAAGATGGACAGTCCGATGATATAGACGAGCGTCGGGATGCTGATCAGCAGGAAATATATTGCGTACGCTTTCCAATCCACAGGGATGTTGGCGATATAGGTAAAGGTTGCGGCAATGAGCAGCACAATCACATTGAGCAGCAGGAAAATCCGCATGTTGCCCCATATTTTTCCTATAACGTATTCGGCATTGCTCACCGGACGCACGTAGAACACCTCGGAGGTGTCCATTTTTTTGTCCCGTTTCATGAAGTCGGACGCCAGAAAGATAGCGATGATTGCCTGTCCCACGTTCAACAGCATCAGGTTGATGTAGGGAATGTTGGAAGCGATGGCTTTCATTTGCCAGTTGGCTGCGCCGTTTTGCCCCACCATGGCGATAAAGTTGTAAAAAAACAGCACTGTGAGCGCCAGAGTTGTAAAAATGCGAAAAAACCAACTACGCAGCAACAATTTGCTTTCGTATTTGGATATTGACCGTATATTACTGATGTAGTGCATAATCGTTGTGTTAGTTGTTTATCCAAAGGTTAAGGTCGTTTTCCATATAATATACATAGGCGTGTTCCAGGGTGGGCGGTATCTGTTCCGCGTTGAAACCCGTCACTTCGTCTGCCACCACCTGTACTTCCCAGCCTGTGCCGGACGGGATGGTGGAAATCACCGGATAGCGTTTGTCCACTTCCTGCAATTGGTCGCCGGAAATTTTGATCCGCCACACTTTTCCTTCGGCGTGTTTGAGCATTTCCTCCGGCGATCCGAAAAACGACACTTTTCCTTTGTTCATCAACGCCATGTTCTTGCAGGTGCTGGAGATGTCGCCCACGATGTGCGTGGACAAGATGATGGTCACATCCTGTTCGCTGATTTCCGACAGGAGATTGCGGAAACGGATACGTTCTTCGGGGTCTAAGCCTGTTGTCGGCTCGTCCACGATGATGAGTTTGGGATGGTGGATTAAAGCCTGCGCAATGCCCAACCGGCGTTTCATCCCGCCCGATAACTTATTGGCATAGCGGTCGCGGGCTTCGTACAAACCGACGTTTTCCAACATCGCGTCCACAGCCTCCTTCCGTTGCCGGCCGTTGTACATTCCCGACAGACGCGCGGCATAGTCCAGAAATTCATTGGTTTTGTATTTGGCAAAAAAACGGAAATCCTGCGGCAGGTAGCCCAGTATCCTGCGAACTTCCTTGCGCTGTTTGCTCAAGTCGTAGCCGAAAATATTCACTTCTCCGGAAGACGGCTCCAGCATAGCGACCAATATGCGCATCAATGTTGATTTGCCGGCGCCGTTGGGGCCTAACAAACCGAACATCCCTGTTGGTATTTCCATACTGATATTTTTCAAGGCATGGTGTCCGTTTGGATACACCTTGTTCAATCCTTTTATTGATATATTCATTCCTTATGTAATAAATTCCGCTTTTAAAATTTGGACAAAAGTAATAGATAAAGGTTTAATGCCTCTATAAAATTTTCTAAAAAATCATAAAATATGTTAAATGTTGTATCTGAACCATATGCGCCATCGCTGGAATGCAGGACGGGCAGCGACAACAGCGCTATTTTCGATATTTGCAGCAATCCGGCAAATCGTTGTAAGCGTTGTCGTCGGCTTTGTGCTTTTCCGTGTCGTGACCTGCGCGGGCGATTGTTTGCGAAACGGCATCAACGGGAGTTTCTCCTGCATCGCTGGTCAGATGCAATTGCTGCGTTTCCGTTTCCCACACGGCGGATGACACGCCTGCTACCGATCGGGCTGCCGTTTCGATACGTGTTTTGCACATGTTGCAAAGTCCCTGCACGATGAGTGTGGCGTGATTGGTTGCCGTATTTTTTTCGTTGGTATTCATCATGCTGCGTTTACCTTCCAACTGAGCACTTGCATCAATGGCGAAAATCCCGTTGGTGACTACCTCTTCGTTGTCGCTGATGCCCGCCAGCACCACACAGGCGTCGCCCAACGAGGGGCCGAGTTCTATTTCGCGGAGCGCGAACGACGGCATATCCTTTCCTTGCTGTTTCACATAGACGATGGAGCGCTTGCCTGTCCACAGAACGGCTGTTTTCGGGAGTACAATTTCGTTGGCGTACTGCGTCAGTGCGGCATGTATGGCAGCGTTGGCGTACATTCCCGGTTTCAGTTCCAGTTGCGGATTGGCTGTTTCTACCCGTACTTTTGCCGTGCGGGCGACGGGGTCAAGCGTCGGGTCGATGAAAGCGATTTTGCCCTGAAACGTTTTACCCGGCAGTGCGGGAGTGGTAAATTTTGCATTGTCGCCTGTTTTCAAGTAAGGGAGGTCGGTTTCGTAAGCGTCGAACAACGCCCATACGACGGAGAAGTCCGCCAAGTCAAACAATACGCTTCCCTGCCCGATGTAGTCGCCTTGCTCCACGCGCTTGGCAACAACGATACCGCTGTTGTCCGCCACAATATCCGTCAGTGGCGACGCTTTTTCCGTTCGCTCTATTTCGTTGATTTGCGCATCGGTGAGTTTCCATATACGGAGTTTTTCACGTGCTGCGATGAGCAATTCGGGTTGTGAGGCTTGCAGTTTTAAGGCTTCCAACAGTTCTTGCTGTGCGGTTTGCAGGTCGGGCGACCATACGGTAGCGACGACCTGCCCTGCATGAAGCGTTTCACCGGCATAATGCACCGACAGTTTTTCGATGCGCCCGTTCACATGCGACGAGAGCGAATGGAGGCGCCGCTCGTCGGGCTGTATCGTGCCGTACAGATGCACTTCCTTGACGGGACGGGTGCGGCTGACTTTTGTCGTCTGTATGTTGGCCAGAGCCGCCGCTTCCGGAGAGAGTACAATGACGTCGGGATCGGCGATATTATCCGCTTCGCCTGACGTTGTCAACGGGATTAAATCCATTGCACAAAGGGGACACTTGCCGGGTTTGTCCCGGCGAATTTGCGGGTGCATGGAGCATGTCCACACTTGCGTTCCGGCTTCCGTTTCACTGTGTTCGTGCGCTTCGTGCCTGCTGCCAAACAGCAGCCATCCCAAAAATATGCCTGCTGCAAACAGCAAGACGTATAACATAATATGTTTCGTTTTCATTTTTATTTCAATTTATAAAGTGATTAAAAAAAATTTTTATCCGTGTCTGTTAGCGTCATCGACGCTATTTTCCAAATGTTTGCCACTGCAATATTGTACGCGGCAACAGTTTCCGCTTCTTTCAGTCGATAATCCAGCAACTGCCGCTGCACTTGGATGAGGTCCGCGAGCGAACCTTTGCCGGAAGCGAACTCTTGCAAGATCAGTGTGTAAGTGGTGCGGGCGAATGCGGTTTGTTTGCGGTACAGGGCGATTTTCCGCACGGCGTCGTCCGTCTGCTGTCGGTAACGGTACAAGTCGGCTTGCAGCCGGTTCAGGGCGTCGGCATATTTTTCGTCCGCCGCCTGCCGCATGAGGCTGCTTTCCTTTTGGGCTGCTTTGTGTTTGCCGCGATAAACGGGGATGCTTACCGACACCATCGGCATCACCATATTTTTTCCGTTCATGCCGGAAGTTTTTATGGGAGCGGCTTCCATGTTGTTCATTGAAGTTACTCCTTCGGTCGTTTTGGCTATCAGCATATATTCCAACCCAATGCCGAACATCGGATATCCCATCTTTCGCGCCATTTCCGTTTTTGCTTCGTAGGCAAGACGTTCTTCATGCAACATTCCCAACATTGGGTTTTGCCGGGTAATGATTTGCATCAAACTGTCGGCGTTTGCATCAAACGGCAATTGTATCAGTGTGTCGGGGACGGCGACAGCGCTTTCCGCAGGGCGGTTCAGCAAGGCGTTGAAACGGGCTTTTCCGGCGACGATTTTTGATGCCAAATCTTCCATGTTGTTGTTTGTTTCCTCCAACTCAAGCCGTATGCGCAATACCTCCGTCATGCCTGCCGTCGCGCCGTCCATGTTCATTGTGACCTTGCTGCTGCCCGAAGAGGAAGTTGCCGTTTCGCCGCCGGTTGTCGTTCCGCCCATATTCATGCCACCCATGCCACTCGCGTTGCCGGCAACTTCTATTGCCGTATCGGTTCCTCTTTGCGGGGATTTGGAAGGCGACGTGCTTGTAGCCGACCGGTAGCGCTGCAAAGCGAGTGTTTCCAATTGTTGTAGCCATTCACGGTTGCTGCGGCTGTTGGCAAGCTGCTGTTGCAGGCTGCACAATGTATACCATTGGGTATATACTTCCAGATAAAGATTGTCCCTTATTTCACGGAATTGTTCAAATGCCATTTCCGCCATGTGTCCGGCTTCCGTTCGGGCTGCTTTGCGCGTGCCAAACCATGGGAACATCTGCATCAGGCGAAGACTGCCGATTTGACGACCGTCCACGAGATTCATCGGATCAAGGAAAAAGCCCGCCTCCAATTGCGGATCGTCCAAAGCGCCCATTTGCGGCACTCGCTGCAATGCTGCCTCATACATGTGAAAAGCCGCACGTACGGCAGGATTGTTCTCTCCCGCCATTTTCAGATACAGGTTCAGCGATTCGGATTGTCCGAAAAGGGGACACGACACTGCCCACATATATATTATTATAAAAACGTATTTTTTCATTTTAAACCGTAAAAACATTTTTTGTCTTTTTATGCCGTAAAAAGATCTAAAAACGGTGCAACAATGTGTTGCCGCAACGACATACGCTCAACGTTTCCTGTGGAAAGAGATCAAATTCTGAACACACAAAATCGCGTAAGCCGCTCCGACTGTGAGGGGATAAGATTGTTCGGCGGGAAGCGCCGTAAAATGTCGCAGGCGTTGTTGTCGGCGAAGTACATGAAATCCGGAAAGAGGCACAGCATGGGAGATGCTGCCGGCACAACGGACGTTGCAAGCGCCTGATAATGTCGGAATGTGTCGGTGGAAAGCGAAATGCTGTAATTACTGCAGCAGGTATTTTTCGCATCAAAAAAAGACGTTTTTCCATGCTTCGGCAGACTGCCGTCGTATGCGTCCGTACAGCTCGTCGCCTGTTTGCAACAGGACATTTGCACATGATGCTTGCCGTAATGGACGGAATACAATTTTCCTCCGCAGAAGTGCAACGCTACCGCAGGACGGAGCGCAACAGCCGACATCAGCGCAAGGAGGAATATGGATACCGCATGTTTCATGGAAGCAAAAATAGTAATTTTTTTTTTGGTTCACAATATGGTATCCGTATTTTTCACAAAAATTTTTTCGCGACACAGGATCGACGCCTGTTGTAGGCTCGTCGAGGAAAAGCGCTGAAGGCTTGTGGATTAATGCGCAACTCAACGCAAGTTTCTGTTTCATTCCGCCCGACAACTGCCCGGCTCGACG
>JAISWR010000105.1 GCA_031270985.1 Bacteroidales bacterium
ATTCCGCCACACAGACACCGGATTGGGAAAGACAGAACGTGGAAGATTGAGCGTAAAAATCTTAATTTCAGAACACACCTAAAACGCTTGAACAGAAAAACAATCTGTTTTTCAAAAAACGAACAGATACACGATAATGTCAATGGAATGTATATTGAAAGATTTTACTACAAAACGGGATCTTATGGAAATAACAAATTCTGATAATTTAAGACATTACCCAAAAATATATCATCTAAAAATCAAAAAAAATAGAGGGAATTTTCCCAAGTTGGATTAACGAATGGTTACAAAACGGTTAAGGAACACGCCAAACGCTCGTCCATCTCCGTATCCCGCCAAATTCTCTCCGGCAGCGGAATGTGGCGGTTGCGATATAACTCGTGGTTTTTGCGCTGTATGAGCCTTTTGTAGCGATAGATGACCGTGTCGATAATATCCTCCCACGAATGGGCGATGTTTTTTGCCGCATGTCGTCCTGCTTCCTGCAGCAGGTGTCGATTTGCGGTTATTTCGCGGATTTTTGCCGTCATTGAGTCTTTGTCGTTTTTCGTGAGGAATCCGTTTACGCCGTCGCAGATGATTTCGGCGGCAGTGGATCCTTCCAACAGTAACGACGGCGTGTGCATGGCTGCCGCCTCGCGTACCACCAGGGGGGCGTTGTCATACGGCGAGGGGAAGAGGAACAGGTCGGCGGCGGCATAATACATCTTGAGCAGGTCGCGGCGGTATATGGTGCCTGTGAAACGCACCTTATCCGCAATACCTTGCCGTTCTGCCAACAGTTTGAGTTGGGCGGCGGCATATCCCTCTCCCACGAAATATGCGGTGAAGTCCATATCGCGCAAAGCGCCTAACGTTTCCAAAATCAATGTGAGGTTCTTCTCCAAAATCATTTGTCCGACAAACAGGAAAACGGGTTGGCGTTCGTCAATGCCGAACATTTTGCGGGCGTTCTGTCGGATGACGCTCATATCCTGCTGGTCGTTGAAATCCGTGCCGTTGTTCACTATCGTCACATTTCCTTTGTATCCGTATTCGCGAAGTGTCTGTTCCACGGCGGGTTGCGGTATCCACACTTCGTCCACCGCCGCATAAAATTCCACTATGCGTCGGATCATCCACTTGACGATGGCGGGATGATGCACTGCCCGTAAAAAATCCTCTCGATATTTGGAATGGAAAGTAGCTATGATGGGGATATTTCTGAGACGCGCCATCCGCAAGGCATACCGTCCTGCAGAAAACGGCGAATGGCAGTGCAGCAAATCGAAAGGCACCGACTGCAATTGATGGTGTAAATGCGGGTCGAGCCATGGGAATCCCATACGGTAAGGCTTCCGCATGGGGATGGGCAGCGATGCATAACGCAACACGGGAAACTCCTCTCTGTCGCTGTATCCCGGGTAAGAAGGGGTGATCATATACGCATCGCCGATGGTACGGTTGAGCCGGTGAGCGTAATTGCGAACGGTGAGCGATACCCCGTCCATGATGGGAGGGAAACTTTCATTGAATAAGCCGATTGTGTACTTTTTCATTTTCTTTACCTGTTTTTAATTTTCGGACAAATGTATGGCGTCAATATGTCTTTATGGTTAAGATAATGTTACTGTTGTGTTAAGTTTGCAACAAAATCAAAAATATTGCTTAATTTTGACCCGTAAAATTTTAGTCTATCATGAAAGCAGTAGTACATATTTCCCGTATTCTGTCGGGTATTGTTTTTATCTTTTCGGGCTTCGTCAAAGGCGTTGACCCGTTGGGTTACACCTATAAAATAGAGGATTATCTCATGGCGTTTGGTGTGCCGTCTCTGTCGTCGCTGGCTTTTCCCGTGTCGGTGTTGCTTTGCGCCGCCGAGTTTGTTATCGGTGTGTCGCTGATACTGCGGCTGCGCATGAGGGAGGTTGCGTGGGCGGTGCTGCTGTTCATGGCTTTATTCACTCCGTTGACATTCGTTCTTGCGCTGACCAATCCCGTGACGGATTGCGGATGTTTCGGCGACGCCCTCATCCTGACCAATTGGCAGACGTTTTTCAAGAACATCCCGTTGTTGGCGATGGCAATCATTGTGTTTGCATGGCGGAAAAAGTTTGCACCCGTATATGCGCCTTTTACCGAATGGTGTTGTGTGGCAGCGATAGCACTAACAATGGTGGGGATTTCGGCATACGGATACCGTCATCTTCCATTGCTGGATTTCCGTCCCTATCATGTGGGTGCGGATATTCCCCAGGGAATGACGGTACCGGAAGGAATGCCCGCCGATCAATACAAATCCACGTTCTTTTACGAAAAGGACGGCGTGGTGAAAGAGTTCGGTGAACAGGATTTCCCGTGGGACGACAGTACGTGGATGTATAAAGACGCCCGGCACGTGCTGGTGCAAAAAGGATACCAACCGCCCATCCATGATTTTTCCATCACTGCGACGGGAACGGGCGCGGACATCACCGATGAGGTTTTGGCGGAAGATTATGTATTCCTGCTGATAGCGTACCGTTTGGATCAAAGCAATGTGGCGGCGCTGCACAAGGCGAATGAGATAGCGGACTTCTGTCGTGAAAACGGTTATGGTTTCTATTGCCTTACCTCTTCCCTGCAGGAAGAAGCCGGCGAGATGAAATCCGCACAGGGATTGTCCTATGATTTTTGTCATACCGACGGCGTTACGTTGAAGACCATCATACGCTCCAATCCGGGCTTGGTGCTGCTCCACAGAGGCACGGTCATCGGCAAGTGGCATTTCAACGACATGCCCACGGCAAAGGAATTGACACCCAACCTGCTGTCGTTCTCACTGAACGAACGCATGGGCGTGTCGGACGCACGGCTGGTGTACCTGCTGCTTGCTATCCTGGTGCTGTCCATGTATGCCTTTTTTGAATTTCAGAAAAACTGAAAAATTACAGTTTCAGGGATGATGATTGCCGAATCGTGATTTTTATCCAATACCTCATTGACGGTATTGGACAAAAATATTGCCTTTCAGACAAAGGCCGGTATGGTGATACATACTGCAAGTTGTGGCTTGCGGTTATACAAATCAATGCCTATTTAAAAAGTTTGTGCGAAAGTCGCTGTCGCACCACGCCACTCCGACAGTGCTTGCAAAGCCTGTAGGCGATGAACGCCCAAGAAATTTTATCTTGTCATGCGTGGCGGATTCAATCATTTATACTAATTTTGCAGGATGTTTTTTTTAAAGACACTCATATCACTCCTGCTTGTCGTAGTAGCAGATGTGTTTACTGTTCGTGGCGTTCGTGGCGTTTTTCCGCAATTTTCCGGTCGCCATGCAAGAGGGATACGCACGGCGGTAGTGGCACAAGCAGTCTTTGCATTGGTGGTGACCGTGAGCGGTTTTTTACTGCAATACCGTGTGCACGATTACCGGTGGTTTACCGTATATTATTATCTGTTCGGGTTGTTGCTCGTTTTGTACGGACCCAAGCTATTGTTTGTCGTGTCGTTTTTTGCGGACATGTTGTTTTTCCGCCGGAAGCAGCGGCATATTTTTGCAAAATGCGGTATAGCGGCAAGCATTGTGCTGACGGCGTTCATGGTGTGGGGTGTTTTTTGCGGGCGGTTCGATTATCGTGTGGAGCGGATATCGCTTACATGCAACGCTTTGCCGGATCGTTTCGACGGGTTCCGGATCGTTCAATTGTCCGACCTTCATGCGGGAGGCATGTACGGATATGCACACCGGTTGGTGCAAATGGTGGATATCGTCAATGAGATACAACCGGACGTCATCGCATTCACGGGTGATTTTGTCAATAATTTCGCGGAAGAACTGCCGCCTGTGATTCCAGTTTTATCCCGTCTTCGTGCCGAGGCAGGGAAATTTGCCATATTGGGCAACCATGATTACGGAGGCTATTCCGGTTGGGCGTCGCCTGCCGATAGCGTGCAGAATCAACGAGCGCTGGAAGGAAACATCTCTTTGATGGGTTTCCGTCTGTTGAAAAATGAGGCGGTTGTGCTGGAAAAAGATTCGGCAAACCGTATAGCCATTGTAGGGGTGGAAAATTGGGGCACGCGCAAACGTAAAAACTACCCGCGACGCGGCGATATTGTCGCAGCAACCTCTGTGAGCGACGTGCCGTTCAAAATCCTGCTGTCGCACGATCCGACATTCTGGCAACAACACATCAACGGGAAAACAACTATCCAACTGACGCTTTCGGGACATACGCACGGCACACAAATGGGCATATGGCTGGGGAAAAAACGATTCAGCCCCCTGCAAATAATGTTTCCCTATTGGGCGGGGCTTTACAGTGAAAACGGACAGTACTTGTACGTCAACAACGGAGTGGGCGTGATAGGATTCCCCGGACGTATCGGCATGCCTCCAGAAATTACCGTAATAGAACTCAAAAAGCCGGTTGCGCAATGAAAATGATTGCCATACTAACAGTAATAATATAATGACTGATTTTTTTCCGTCAAAAGCATGGCATTACTGCCCGTTTTGCGGCGCAGAATCTTTCCGTCCGGGAGCGGGTGACTTCATGCAGTGCGCTTCATGCGGCGAGAAGTTTTACATCAACACTGCGGCAGCGGTGGCAGGCGTCATTGTCAATCCACGCGGCGAAATATTGCTGGTGCGTCGCAAATTCGACCCTGCCAAAGGAACGCTCGACCTCCCGGGCGGTTTCGTCAATATTGACGAAACCGCCGAAGACGCCGTGCGCCGCGAAATACACGAAGAATTAAACCTTCATGTGGACGCCGTGCGCTACATAGGCGACGCCAACAATCATTACCTGTTCGGAAAAACCGTATATTTCACGCTTGATTTGGGGTTTGAATGCGAAATCTCCGATTTTTCGGGCATCGTTGCCGCCGACGATGTGGAAGAGTATATGTTTCTGCTACCCGCGAAATTAGATTTACAGCAAATCGGCTTCTATTCTATTCGTAAAATTCTTCAAATATATTGTCAAAAAAACACATAAATATTGTATGACAACAAACATCCCTTTCAAAACGGGCAAGATAAGATTTGCCGACGAAGGCAGCGGTAACGCGGTAGTGTTGCTGCACGGTTACCTCGAAAGCCTTGAGATATGGAATGGCTTTTACCAGCGCTTGACGCCACATTACAGGGTGATACGGATAGACGTACCCGGACACGGACAATCGGATGTGGTTGCCGATGTTCACGGCATGGATTTGATGGCGGAAGCGGTAAACGCCGTTTTACAACATCTGGATGTCCGGCGTTGCGTATTGACGGGACATTCCATGGGCGGATATGTGTCATTGGCATATTTGGCGCACTATCCCGAACGACTTGCGGGGCTGTGTCTGTTCCATTCATCGCCGTTTGCCGACACGGAGGAGAAAAAAGCATACCGTACCAAAGAAATACGGTTGGTGAGCGAGGGAAAACTGTCACTTATCTGCAACACAAGCATTCCCAACGGCTTTGCAACAGATAATCTGCAAGCCTTTTCCGCACAGGTGGAATATGCCAAGCATGTGGCGCGGCAAATGTCGCCCGCCGGCGTTACGGCAATCCTGAAAGGCATGCGCGAACGTCCGGACAGACAGGAATTACTGAAAAACAATACCGTGCCGACGCTTTTCCTGTTGGGCAAAAAGGATAACTATATCGCTTTTGAACGTTTTGCCCCCGTTGCCGCTGCTTTTCCTCACACTACGGTGGCTGCTCTGGAACATTCGGGACATTCGGGCTATCTCGAAGAACCCGAAAAATCTGCAGAACTGTTGCTGGCATTTTTGGATCGGTGCCATGTCCAAACATAAATTGCAACACTTTGCCGACATGGCAAACTATCCCAATGTGATAGAGCCATCGTTCGGAGAAGTTTTTCACACCGATTTCAGGACAAAAGGTTGCTGGAACAATATTTTCGGCAATAATCACCCGATAGTGTTGGAACTCGGATGCGGCAAGGGAGAATATACCGTAGCGCTGGCACGGCAATATCCGGATAAGAACTTTATCGGGATAGACATCAAAGGGGCGCGTATGTGGGTAGGCGCTACCAACGCCCTGCACCAACACCTGCAGAATGTTGTTTTCCTGCGTACCCGCATTGAGTTTATCCGTTCCTGTTTTGCCGCCGGCGAAGTGTCGGAAATCTGGATTACATTCCCCGATCCGCAACCACAGCAAAGCCGCGCTAACAAAAGACTCACATCAGCGCGTTTTCTGAACGCATATCGTGAAATCCTCCGCTCAGACGGTTTCATCCACTTGAAAACCGACAGCCAAAACCTTTTTGAATACACCCGCAACGTGGCAAAATTCAACGGATTGCCGATTGCTTCATGCACAGATGACCTGTATCGTTCAGACATTATCGGCGACATCTTTTCCGCTCAAACACACTACGAGCAATTGTTCATCGCAAAAGGGTTCACCATTAAATATCTGAAATTCAGCATTCCCGCAAAAAACAACCTGATAGAACCTTCGACAGCGCATAAACCGGCAAACGACCATAACAAAGACATACACGCCCCAGAAGAACCATTTGCAAAATAAAAACCGTAAACGCCGGTGGAATAAACGGCACTTATCGGATTTTTGATAAATTGTTCTACCTTTGCGGCACAATTTCACATGATGATGGAATTCACAAATCGTTGTATCAAAATTCAATCAAATTTCAGATGAATAAGCCGCGTGGACTGTTTTGCGGGCTGTTGCTGGGCGTATGCCTTGCAACATTCGGGATTGAGCCTGAAGATTCGGCTGTCTTCCGTCGTTTTATGCACTATGTGTCGGAAAGCGACCCTGATATTATCCGTATTGCCTCGTTTTTTCTGGATATTCCGTATGTGAGCGGCACGCTGGAAGGCGATGCGGAAGAACGACTACGGGTAAACTTACGCGAAATGGATTGTTTCACTTTTGTGGAAAACGTGATTGCCTTGCACCTGATGTTGCAGAATAACAAACAATGTGCCGACAATTCGCTTGATCATTTTTGCGAAATCCTCCAACACATTCGTTACCGCAACGGAGTGTTGAACGGTTATCTGTCGCGCCTGCATTACACCTCCGAATGGATGGACAACAACTACCGGAAAGGCGTGCTGACATTGCCGCAATTACCCCATTGCCAGACGTTCCGTCCCGAAGTGTCGTTCATGTCCACGCACTGCAACATCTATCCCGCATTGCAGGCGCATCCTGAATGGTGCACAGCCGTAGGAAATATCGAAAAGGATATTAACAGGTTGAGGTTAAGATATATCCCAAAAGAACAGACAGACGATGCGGCAGGTATACGGAACGGGGACATCATCGCTATTACCACGCACGTCAAAGGATTGGACGTGGTTCACGTCGGATTCGCCTTTCATAAGGGCAACAGCGTATATCTCATTCATGCGTCGTCGGAGGCAGGAAAAATCATTATCAGTACGGAAACCTTGTATGATTACCTGCAACGGCGGAAAAACCATTCGGGAATCATGGTTGCCCGAATAGTCCGGTAACTCAAAAACGGATATTGTACGACAAATAATAATTCAAGCCCAGCGCAAAACCTGCAGAACCGCTACCGTAGCCGGGAATGAAATAAGGTGTGGAATAATTGTCTTTAGGTTTCGCTATCCTGAACTTACCCCTGAACGTCATCCCGATGTAAAAATTTTTGATCACTTCGGCTTTTATGCCCAGCAAAAACTCTATCCAACCGGAGGACATTACGGTTTGCGGAATATCTTGCGCCGTTGCATTTTCCCAATAGTAGCCCGGTACGGTAATATCTTCGCCCTTGTGGGAAAATACAGACATCCCGTAGCGCAATCCGCCGTACAGAATATCGTTACTGCCCGGACGTCTTGATTTCAACAGGTTATAATCAATACCAATCTTACCGTAGAATCCGCTGGACATATAATGATAGGTCTCGCGCGATAAGTCCGTTTGTAGCCATCCCGCTTCAGCCGTTGCAAAAAAGTTTCCTTTCACGTGCTTGTCCACAGTAATCTCAAAACCCATCCGTTCATGGCGGGACAGCAGCGGCAGCGCCAATTTTGACAAATCCACCCCCACCCTTATCCCCTTCATCGCGTTGATGGGATACCGCATCGTATCCTGCCCGTTGCAACATACGGAAGCCAGCAATAATATGCTAACGGCAATAAAGCCTGATATTTTCCGCATTAATAACTTGACTACGATAACTGACTGTCCTCACGTTGGGATTGGAAACCGTCACACTGTCAATGATGCGCCGACCAGCGGCATACGCAATTGTTATCTCCGCAAAACCGGCGCATCCGCATTCGGAAGAAATAAATCCCGTATGGCGTGTATAGACGATGATCAACGTATCCGTTTCGGTCACCGTCACATCATTCGCCGCTACCATGCTTGTCCTGATGATGTAAGCGGTAGTGTCCGCGTCGGGTTTAAGCGGCAGAAGCGCAGATTGCAGGGAGGTGTTGAGGAACAGGACACTGTCGTTGCCCAACCCTTGTATGGCGTCAATTCTCGTAGCGGCAGGCAATTCCGTTTCAGCCGAATAAAAATTCACCACCGCAGCCGTACGATTGGATTCCTCACAAAATTCCTCGCACGCGCATAACAGCACGATCAGCACTGCCATCAAGCCACGCGAAAAATATTTCGTCCCTTTTTGCACACATTGAATCATCCGGCAAAAGTACGATAAAAATATTTCTTGGTGAAAATTTTTGTATTACAAAAAAAATATTGTATCTTTACACCCTCATTAATTATAAGTTTTTTCTATGAAAAGAGTACTCATCGTATTGATAGTCTGTATGTTGGGCGGAATTGTACTGTCTTCCTGTATGAGCAGTAAACCGTGTCCGGCATATCAGTCGGTTTCTACCGTGGAACAACCGGTGGAAAAATTTTCCGGTTAAGTGCTACTCTTTGGAGTATCGCTGTTTTTTGAACATGATGTTGCAGATTCGTGAAAAAGTATTATGCAGTATTGTTCTGTATCGTAGGTTGGGCGTTGACGGCATCTGCCCAGGGTGAGATTGACCTTCAACCGAAGATATTTTATCGCAATGAGTGGTCGGTTGCGATAATGTTCAATTCTAATGGGTTTGGCGGAAATTATCGTTACGGGAAGCGTGTGGACGCGCAGAACAAACGGTTGTGGGAAGTGGATTTTGCCTATATGAAACACCCCAAAGAAAACAAATCTTATTCCGAAATATCGGGAGCAAAATACGTTTACGGGAAAAAAAATATCGCTTTTGACCTCCGCGTTGCTTCTGGACGACAGCGTGAAATATTTCGCAAGTATGACGTAGGGGGCATTGCCGTTCGTTATTTTTACAATTACGGAGCAGCGGTGGTTTTACTCAAGCCGATATATTACAATGTGGGCGAATTCAATCTCGTCTATACGCCCGTAGGAAATTATTACCAATGGTTGCCTTACGAAAAACCGGAGAAATTCGATCCGGAATGGTATAATCGCACTGTCCGTATTGATAAACGGGCGTCCTTTTTTAAGGGATTCAACGAGTTACAGGCAGTGCCGGGCATTTTTGGAAAGTTTGGGTTCAACTTCGAGTACAGCAAGCAGGATAAGATCATTCATGCGCTGGAATGTGGTGTGATATTGGAAGCATTTGCCAAAAAAGTGGAAATTATGGATTTCAGCAGTCCCCTTTATACGGTAGGTGATGTGGAAAAGAACCGGCAACTTTTTTTAACGCTTTTTGTTAGCTACAGGTTCGGTCATATAATTGATCCTTACGAAGTTAAGAAGAAGCGCGAACGATCCGAAGGCATCAGTTATTAGAAATTTGGCATTTTTTTGTCGTTCTCTTGTTGTGGGTGAAAAATTTATTGTACCTTTGCGCTGTCAAAACGTATTGCGGAAATAGCTCAGTTGGTAGAGCATTACCTTGCCAAGGTAAGGGTCGCGAGTTCGAGTCTCGTTTTCCGCTCTCAATCCCGATAGCCTCAACCGTCGGGATTTTTTATCATCAATTGCCTTGGTGGTGGAATTGGTAGACACGCGGGACTTAAAATCCCGTGGGCAGCAATGTCCGTGCGGGTTCAATTCCCGCCCGAGGTACGGGGCAGCCTGTTAATCAGTAGATTGACGGGCTGTTGTCGTTTTCGGGCTTCCTTTTATTGAAAACTATTTTTCGGCATGTTGTCGGGTTATCCCGCACAATTCCTTGAAGAGCCTCAATTTTCCATCACGGATTCTTCCGGTATCAGCCGGCTGATCAAGCAGTTGTTTTCATTGAGATATTTGCGGGCGATGTTTTTTACGTCCCTTGTCGTGATGGATTGAACGGATTTCCCGTATTCTTGCTGCGTCATCAGTTTGTCGTTTTGCTGGTAATAGTGTTGCAGCGCGTTCATCCACCATTCGTTTTCCTTCATGCCGGCTTCTCTGTTGCGCACCAGCGTTTCTTTCGCTTTGCGAAGGTCTGTTTCGGTGGGGCTGTTTTTGAGGTTCTTCATTTCCGCAAATACGGCGGTTATCATCTTTTCGCTGTTTTGCGGCGCACAACTCCATTGGATGGAAATCGAATATCCGGGTTTGGGAAATGCGGTTGCATCCGAGGTCAGCGTCACGTTGTGTGTTTCTCCCTGTTCTTCCTCCATAGCTTCTTTCAGTTTGAGGCGCAACATGTCTGTCATGACGGTGAATGCCAGCCGTTCTTTATATCTCCACCTGAAGTTGCCTTTGATGATGATGCCCATGTGGGTTTGCCGTCCGGTTCCCCGAGTATCGTCAAAGCGAACAATGCCCTGTGGAAACGGCGGAGTTACATTTCGCCATGTTTCCTTGCGCTGTTTCACCGGTAGCCCGCCCAAATATTTTTCCAGCAGAGGGATGATTTCCTGCACATTGAATTTGCCGGCGACGATGAATTTGAAATCTCCCGCATTCGCGAAACGGTCTTGAAATACATACAGCGCATTATCCTGCCTGATGCGGTCGATCTGTTCTCCGGAAGGGATAATGACGGTGCGCGGGTCATTGCAGGTCATGATTTTGTACAGGGTGTCCCTGTGGACGTACAGCGGGTTGTTTTTCATGCTCTTTGCCTGATTTCTGATACTTGAAACGTAGGCGGCAAAAGCATCTTCATCTCGGCGAATTCCGGTGAAATACAGGTAATTCAGTTGCAATATGGTTTCAATATCTTTGGGCGCCGTCGTTCCGTTGACGCCTTCAAACAGATTGCTGATGTAAGGGGACAATCGTGCGGTGTTTCCAGCAAGTTTTCTGTCCAATTCTTCCCTGTTAAAATTGCCCAATCCGCTCAGTGAAACAATGCCGGAGGCGGTCATGGCGGACATGTAATCTTCGTCGGCATAAACGGACGTACCTCCCGGGCTGAATCCGCAGAACAGGATTTGGTCATTTTTGAAGTCGGTGGGTTTCAACGCCACCTGTACGCCGTTCATGAAAGTCAGTTCCGTCACTCCGAAACCGGGCATATCTTTGCGCCGGAACACACGGCTTCCTTCCGGTTCTCCGGCAAGCAGAGGCTCGTCTGTCGCTTTGCCCTGTGCCCATACGGGAAAGAGTTCCCAACACAGAAGGCACAATGCCACTGCTGCGGAATTTTTCAGCAGGCAATTACGCATATTTTTTAGATATTGAGAAATTCGTGTTTGAATGCTGCCATCTTAATGGCTGTAACTGCGGCTTCCACGCCTTTGTTGCCGTGTCGTCCTCCGGATCGTTCCAATGCTTGCTCTTTACTGAGCGTGGTCAGTACGCCGAAAATGACCGGCAACCGGTAACGTACGGATACTTCGGTGATGCCTGTCGCCACCGCTTGGCAGATGTAGTCGAAATGAGGCGTTTCGCCCCGAATGACACATCCCAGACAGATTACCGCATCCGCATGGATATGTTCCGCCATCACTTGCGCTCCGTAAGTAAGTTCAAAACTCCCCGGCACATACCGCACGATAATGTCTTTGCCCTGCATTCCGTGTTGCAGGAGCGTTTGCACGGCGCCATCCCGCAGGGCAAAAGTAATATCACTGTTCCATTCCGACACCACAATGGCAACTTTCATTCCTTTTGCCGGAGGGATTCCTTCGGATTCGTACTGTGAAAGGTTTTGTGTCGCCATCCGTTAGTTGTGCTTCTGCTCCACATCGACGCGGGTGATGTATTTGCTGATGTTTCTTCCTTCGGTACTGTTAGGGTATTCTTTCCGGATAATCCGGTACAGTTCGCCTGCTTCCCCATATTTCCGCTGTTGCTCCAGCAATAAACCTGCCCGCATCAGGTAAAGCGGAGTGGTAAATTCGTTTTTCCGGTTGTTTGCCGCCTTCTTGTAGAAAGTAACGGCTTTTTCCATATCACCCAATTCGGCATAAGCGTCGCCGATTCCTCCCAGCGCCAGATTGGACATGATGAGGTCTTTTGATTTGAAACGGCTCAGGTAATCAATAGCGTCTTCATACTGCCCCAGATGAAGGTAGCACATTCCGGCGTAGTATTTCGCCAGCCTTGCCGAAGGCGTAAAAGAATACTCGTCAATAATGTCAATAAAGCCGGGGTTATTCCCGTCGCCGTTCAGCGCGATTTGCCACGCTTCTCTCTCAAACGACTGTTCGGCAGGAAACATCTGATCGGCTGCTTCCGTTGTTCGCCCTTCCACATAAAAGCGTTGAAAAGCCATGTACAGTAGCACAATACCCAATATGACGCTCACGCCCCATATCAACTGCTTCTGATAGGTTTCCAAAAACTGCTCGGCTTTGGTCAGCGCCTGTTCTACGCCTTCTACCCGTTCTTCGACTTTTTCGTTATGTTTTTTAGCCATAATATCTTTTTCGGATTAAAATTTTTGCACAAAAGTACGCAAAATTTTTGTTCGCATGAAAAATTTTTATTTGTTAGGGAAACTAAATCGTGGCGGCAAGTG
This sequence comes from Bacteroidales bacterium, assembly GCA_031270985.1. Taxonomy (GTDB): domain Bacteria; phylum Bacteroidota; class Bacteroidia; order Bacteroidales; family UBA4181; genus JAIRLS01. Next base: position 12,898 of record JAISWR010000105.1, read on the forward strand.
TTTTTCCGATATTCCGGAACGGACTTTTTTTATCTGCCGGCACATCGCTTCGGAGCGCTTTACAGGCATTGTACGGTAAGCGAACCGATATGTGCCAACCGTTGCAACATCTGTGCGGCAAGGCTTTTGCGCACCCGTACTTTCATGATGCAACGGGTGTTGGAATCCTGTACAAAATACTCCAGTTTCATGCTTTTCATCACAGATATCAGGGTGTTCATATCCTGATATTCGAATGTGAAGTTATAGGTTTCCATAAGTGTTCCGGTAACGATTTGCGCATGAGCCAACGCATCGGCGGAAGCCTGTTTGTAGGCGTGCATCAGTCCGCCTACACCCAGCAACACCCCGCCGAAATAGCGAACCACTACCACCAATACATTCGTCAGCCGGCAGGCGTCAATTTGACCAAGTATCGGTCTTCCGGCAGAGTTGGACGGTTCGCCGTCGTCGTTGACGCGGTAATGGATGCCGTCAGCGCCCAACCTCCACGCATAACAATGATGCCGTGCGTCAAAATATTTTTTGCGCAGGGTGGTTACTTTCTTTTTGACCTCTTCTTCGCATTCCACGGGATAGGCAAACGCCATGAACTTACTGCCCTTTTCTTTGTACATTCCTTCGGACGCCGCCGCAACGGTGAAAAAGTTATCCTTCATCATGCAATTTTTTTGTAAAACTACGAACTTTTTTGAAAAAGATGCATATCTTTGCGCAAGTTATCATCAAACAAAATGTTATGGCACTGTGGAAAAAAAATTTGTTGAGCGGCTTTCTCTCGCTTTTGTGGTGTACACTTCCTGCACAGAGTTTAATTGACTGGAAAGTGGCTGAGTTGCCGCACGTGCAAAAAACGGAGGGAAATCCCCGGCAAGTGGCAACAGTTTTGGGGTTTGCGGTTGCGTTTGGCGGTCGCGACGCTTTCTTTCTGGACGTTAATCCGTTAAAGGGACTTGAGCGGTTCACATTAGAGGCTGTATTCAAACCCGACGGTGACGGCGAGTTTGCTCAGCGATTCCTGCATCTGGGTACGGTTTCGAATGAACGTGTGATGTTTGAAATACGCGTGAACCCTGACCGCACATGGTACTTCGATACGCACATTGCGTTGTCCGGAGGCGGCAGGCTCACCATGATTAACGAAAAACTGACGCATTCCACCGATCGCTGGTACCACGCCGCACTGGTGATTGACGGCGAACGCGCGACGGTATATATCGACGGAGTTGCCGAGTTCAACGAGCCGCTTGCTTTTATCCCCGTCAATGAGGGAATAGCGTCCGTTGGGGTGCGGCAAAACCTCTCCTCGTGGTTCAAAGGGAGCATGTACCGGTTGCGCATCACACCACGTGCGTTGACAAAAGAAGAATTTCTCGACGACCACCAAACACTGAACAGATAATCCGGTATATGAAGAAAAAGGTCAAAGAGGAGGATGATCGCGCCGAAACGGCATGTGGCGAATCATTCGTTGCCTTTGGCGGTTTATCATAAATTTGAACAGGATACGCCATGCAAGATTTTCATCACCTGTCCCGCATTGCCGTTGCGCTCCTGAGCCGTCTGATCGCCGTTCCGTCGCTGAGCCGTGAAGAATCGCAGACGGCGGACATCATCGAAACCTTTCTGAAAGAACAAGGATGTCAGCCCTTTCGCAAAGGGAACAACGTATGGGTACGTTCGTTCATTGACGCCCGTTTGCCGGTTATTCTGCTCAATTCGCACCATGACACGGTGAAGCCGGTATCGTCATGGACGCGAAATCCTTTTGAACCGCTCATTAAGGATGGAAAACTGTACGGATTGGGCAGTAACGATGCCGGCGCCTCACTGGTGAGCCTGATGATGACATTCCTGCACTACAAAGACCGGCAGGACAGACCGTACAACCTGATATACGCCGCTACCGCCGAAGAAGAGATTACGGGGAAAGGAGGTATTTCGCTCATCATGGATGATTTGGGGCAGCCGGATTTGGTGATTGTGGGCGAACCCACGCAAATGCAAATGGCAATAGCAGAAAAGGGATTGATGGTGCTCGATTGCGAAACGCAAGGAAAAACAGGTCATGCCGCCCGCAATGAAGGCGTTAATGCCATTTATCCTGCGTTGGACGACATACAGTGGTTTCGTACGTTCAAATTTCCTCTTGTCTCGCCTGTACTTGGTGAGGTAAAAATGACCGTTTCCGTCATTCACGCAGGCTACCAGCACAATATTGTTCCCGACAAATGTACATACGTGGTGGACGTTCGCACCAACGAACATTACAAAAACACGGAAGTGCTGGAAATTATCAGACAGCACGTTCGCTACAGTTCCGTGACACCCCGTTCCACGCATATCAACTCATCGTCCATTCCCGTCGCACATCCCGTCATTCAAAAAGGATTATCGATGGGGCTTGGTACTTACGGATCACCCACCACGTCCGATCAGGCGCGTATCCCCTACACTTCATTCAAAATTGGCCCCGGCGATTCGGCACGGTCGCATACCGCCGATGAATTTGTCTATCCGGACGAAATAGAAAAAGGCATCGCTATGTATATCAAATTGCTGGACGGATTGCAGATTTCCAAATTTCAAGATGACCGGACGCCATAAATCCATACGGCTTTCCTGTTGCCTCGTTTTATCTAACTTGTTGAAAATCGCATAATTGCATTTTTGCAAAAGTTCATTCTATCAACGGGTAACGTTGTTTGGCTTCGCCAAGCGGACAAGCGTTGAAATGCCACCATTCACCGCTGACACTCAGAAATCCCGCATGGCGCATCACTTCCCGCAACAATTGCCGGTTGTCCACCTGACGTGCAGTGAGTATGCCACGCCGTAACAGTTCCTCTTCGCGGCTGATACCGGCAGCCTCGCCGAAATAGTCGAAAATTGTGCCCATATCCAGCGGCGTTAGCACACTGTCAGTAAGAGTGATATCTACTGCGGCGCCGTAATTATGCAAGCCCGTCCGTTCGGGGTTGGCGACATAATTTCGGTATGGTGTGTCTTTCACCTGCTCCCACATTTTCCGTTGTACACTCACGGGGCGGGCGGCGTCATACACCAGCAATCTCAGTTCGGGATGGAGACGGCGGAGGTGACGGTCGGCTTCGGAAAGCATTTCCGCAACATCAGGCTGAAGGAAGGCATCCCAAACAGAATCATACAACTTTTGTCCCGTGAAGTTATCCGTACCGGAATATTTCAAACAGATGGCAACTTCGGGCGCTATGTCTCGAATGCGTACCAATCCGTACGGAAGCACGGAATTTTCGGGGACAGCAGGTATTGCGGAAAGTTCTACCGTCGCAATCGTGTCGGTTTGCGGAAGCGTATTGTCCAATTCGCAGTCGGGCGCATAGCGGAATATCGCCAACAGCCACATGAACAGACAAAACGCTGTCGAGGCAACAATTATCCAGAATTTCGAGCCGTGCATCATGTGTCATTGCAATTGAAAATGCAGCGCATATTCAGATATCACACTGATATTGACGACTTTGCGCACGTATGGAAATTCAGGGTTTCGCCGTTCAGACAAACAGTCTGTCCGCCGACAGGTTGGTCCGCGCGCTTGTCATGGCCTTGAAAATTGTGCAGGAACACAAATCCTGTTTTTCCGTCGGAACGTACGGAGTATCGTAGCATTTCCCGGTCGCCGGCAGGATTGATGCCGCCGAGATTCAGATGACCGATCGTCACCGGTTTCTGCGTTCCGGAAACGGAAACAAAATATGCGGACTGTGCCGCTGCACGGGTGCAAAGAACGTATATCAACAAAAAGAGGAATGGCCGATTTTTCATCATGACGGATTGTTATAATTAAACGGTAAAAATACTGTTTTTTTTCGATATGTCCGAAAAATATGTTGTTCCGGATCAGGAACCCAACTTGGAAGCATGGCATTGGAACAATCGTTCAATCAGCCGATTATATTTTTGGCGCGTCACTTATGGGGGACTACGGCTTTTTGCTCATGCCTGGATTAGACTGTTTAAAGTTGAGTGCATGATATAAATAGCCGCCTGTTGATTTGCCCTTGCGGGTTGGCGTATTATCAAACTGTCTTTGTTTTCCAGTTTCATTCTCGTAGTTACCAGAGTTTGCGATGACATGATATTACGCATATGTCTCCGGTCATAACGGCTTCGGTAGCGATACCGGCATCCATCACTACAACCGAATGAGTATCAAATAATTCCTGCTGCTGTTTGCTTGCCGATTCAAACTTGGACAGTATTTCTTTGAGCGAACTTTCATACGATAGCCAGTGGCTGCTTTCAAGTTCTGATGACGGATGTGCCATATTAAATTCACATCTACCTTTCGAATATCCGGAGTGTATGCTTTTTGGTCAAGATCCGGTGCCGGAACTGTATGGTCAAGCAATTTTTCTCAAGTTGGGGTAAGCGCATTTAGGCGCTGTCGGGAAATAAACGTTACAATAATCCGAAAATGCCGACAATGAAAAAATTATTCGACGCGGATCCGTACGGCGCTTCAATGCGTTGTGCCACCCGCTACAACATTTTATTTGTATTTTACCACAAAACATATTAACTTTGCCACGCTAAATTTTAATATCCACCATGGTCAAATTAATTCGTATTTTAGGTTTCATCGCCTTTGTCACACTCTTACTAATTGACACGATAACAGCACAGCAGAGCAGAATTCTCATTAAGGGAAAAATTCTGGACGAAAACGGTAACCCTTTTGTGGGAGCAAACGTGTATATCAAAAAACCCTTGTGGGGCATAGCGTCCAATGTAGAGGGGGAATTTACATTTTATCTGCCCAGAAATTATCAGACGCAATACCTGTTTGTGTCGGGCGTGGGTTATAAAACGGACAGCATTTGGATAGAAAAATCGGAAACATTGTTGGAGATCAACATGGAACAGGACATTCCCATGATCGGAGAAGTGGTTGTCAAACCGAAGCTAACCGAATACGACATATTGAGAAACGCATTCAACCGCATAGCAGACAACTATCCGGCAAAACCGGTACGCTACGAGGTGTTTTACAGGGAAACCAATAAAACGGCTGAAGGCGAGTATGTCGCCGTAGGAGAAGCCATGCTGGATGTCTTCAAAAACAGTTACAGCAAATCAAACAACAAAGGGCAAATCCGGATAGAGAAATCACGAAAAAATATTATCCCCCAGTACGATTCCATCGTGTACATGTATTTTTACGGAGGCGTGTACGCATATATCGCAAGAGACTACATTTTCACACGCGCAGGAGTAATTAACCCGTCCAATTTCAGGAAATTCACCTACCAACTTTCGGGGACAACACGCTACGAAGGACGGGATGTATATATAATCGACTTCTCATCCAAAAAGGAAGACCTTAGCGGCAAACTATACATATCGGCAAACGACTATGCCTACGTCAGAATCGAAGTAGCCACCTCGCAAATCATCCCCGGCAGCGGATTCGAAAGAACAAACATATCGGACGTGATACAATACATGCCTTACGATGGAAAATGGCATCTGCAACAAATAAAATACACCGACCGCAAACACATCCACTCTACGGGAATGGTGTTCGACTGTTCCGTCGAACACCTGACCGTCCATGCAAATGTTGATTCGGCAAAGTCTATCCCGTCCAGGCAACGCATTTCGTACCTCGACCCGTTCTACTCGGTGGCGGAAGACTACAACCCCAACTATTGGGACGGGTACAACATTCTGCAACAGGACAGCACCCTCAGACAGGTGGTGGAATCCATTCACACTATTGATGAAATCAATCGAGTAATGACTTCGGCTTACGAAAAACAACAGGTGGACAAACTGCTGGCTGAGGTAAGGGAAAATCAGGAACGAAACCTGATCATGGTGACGCGCGACAAAAAATCCAATACCACCAAACGACAAATCAACTGGAATCAGTTCTACAAAAAAATATACGGAGGCATAGGATTGCACTATGCCTCTGCCACAAGCGCCGCCGGACAGTACCGTTTCACCTACGACAATCACCTGTTCTTCCAACAGGACAGGAAAAGCCAGCGCCTCGATTACGGAATGGACATCCTGCTGGGCGTGAACATGACTGACCACTGGAGTATCTACTGGACGGGCACAGGCAACCCGTTCAATTCGACAATCCGCATGATGGACAACAGAATCGGAACAGAATACCGTTTCAACATGAAAAAGCAGGGCGAACCCATGTATCTGGGAATTACCGCCGACATTGGTTGGGGACACGCTTACGCCCTGTTCGGCAAAACGGAAAATACGCTCGGATCCTTTTCCGCCGACGGAAAAACCTTTGACACGAAACATATCAGCGTCAGCGGAGGACTGCAACACGCACTGATAGCCCCCGGCATATCCTTTGCGGGAAAAATCAACAAGATGTTTGAAATATCACTCTATGCCAAATACAACCTGCAACTGACACAACGGAAAACAACTGTCATCAGGGAAAAAGACGGCTTCTTCCTTTCCCGCAAACGCGCCGCCATTGACGAGCATTACATCAGGGCTACCGGCAACGACGGCAACCCCATCAACGGATACATAGAGTGGTTGCCGTTTCAGGCGGGAGTGATGTTGACGTTCAGATAACACGCTGAAATTTCCGACGTATTTTTTGCAAATAGCAAGAAAACGCTTACCTTTGCAGGTAAATGTACGCAAAGCGATCATAATAAAAACGGGGTGTTTACTCATTTGTCCATACGCAATTATGTCCTGATTCAGGAGTTGGAAGTCGATTTTTACGAAGGGTTATCCATTATTACGGGCGAAACAGGCGCGGGAAAATCCATCCTGCTGGGCGCGTTGGGTTTGCTCACCGGGCAACGCGCCGACAGTGGCGCCTTACTTGACAAAACACGAAAATGCGTGGTAGAAGGCGTTTTTCATCTGCAATCCCCTACATGGAAACCCACGTTTGACGAGTATGAACTGGAATATGCGGAAGAAACCGTGATCCGCAGAGAGGTTTCCGCAGAAGGGAAGTCCCGCGCTTTCGTCAACGACTCACCCGTTAATCTTTCCATTCTGAAAGATTTGGGCGCAAAACTTGTAGATATTCATTCGCAACATCAAAATATCTATTTAGAATCGCCTGTTTTCCAAATGCAGGTGCTGGACACCTACGCACGGCAATCGGACACCGTGGCAGATTATACTTGCGAATACGGGAAATATAGTGATTTTGAGGAAAGATTAAACTGTTTAATAGAATCGACAAAACAACAACAATCCGAAGCCGATTATCACCGTTTCAGGTTTGAAGAACTGACGGCAGCAAAGTTATCGGCGGAAGAACAAGCCGCACTGGAGGAAGAACAGGAACTGCTCACCCATGCCGGCGAGGTTAAGACGGGATTGTCGCAGATAAGCGCATGGATCGACGGCGACGAAGCGTCGGCGGTGCAGATGCTGAAATCGGCGATAAGCATGATGAGCCGCTTGCAACAGGTGTATTCCAAAGCAAAAACGTTTTTGCCACGCATGGAAACAACGTTGATTGAACTGAAAGACATCGCATCCGAAACGGAACAGTTGACGGAAATGATGGAATTTCAGCCCGAGCGGCTGGAACAGGTAAACGACCGGCTGGATTTGCTGTACTCCCTACAACAGAAGCATCACGCAGCATCTGTGGAAGAATTGATCGCCATTCGTGACGGACTTGGCGCAAAACTCCGCGAACTCAATAACTATGATGCGCAAATCAGCCGAATGAAGCAGCAATTGACACAAATGCAGACACGGCTTTCCGCTTTGGCGGGCGAAATTTCGGCAAAACGTCATGCCGCCGTGCAAGGCATTGAAAAACATATCCATACGCTGCTGCAACAATTGGGCATCCCCAATGCATTGTTCAGGGCGGACATCACGCCGACGGAACAATTGACTCCGACGGGCGCTGACCATGTGCGTTTCCTGTTTTCAGCCAACCGCCAACAAAACTTGCAGGAATTGGGCAAAGTGGCTTCCGGCGGCGAATTGTCACGCATCATGCTGGCAATTAAGGCGGTGATTGCCGAAAAAATAACGTTGCCTACCCTCATTTTTGACGAAATAGACGCAGGAGTGTCGGGCGAAATTGCCGAAAAAATGGGCAACATCATTGAACGAACCGCACATCATGCACAGGTCGTCAATATTACCCACCTGCCGCAAGTGGCGGCAAAAGGACAACACCATTACAAGGTGTACAAGCGCGATACGGGACAAACCACCCAAACCAAAATGCAAAAACTGACACCAGAAGAACGAGTGATGGAAATTGCCCGCATCCTGAGCGGAGAAAAGGTAACGGAAGCGGCAATGGAAAATGCACGCCAATTGTTAAAATATAAATGATTTCACCATGATTATCGACACCCAAAAAGAAGCCTCTACGCTATGGCGCACCAAAATGCTGCTCATCGCCGTCTTTATCTCAATGATTTTAATGATAGTGTTTTTCATCTCCCTGTCCCCCGAGTTGAAAAAAATCATACTCGGTGGCTGGTCGTTGCTGTTTCTTCTTTTTTACTGGTACCAATACCGCATGGAATACACCTATTTTTATTTTTCCGGAAATGGTAAAAACCTGATATTCAGATTTTACTCCATGCGGAACTTTTATGGCAAACCCAAAAGCATCGAAATAGCAAAAACTAATTTTTACAAATACGACGTCATATTTAAGTTTTTCAACAAAAAAGAGATGTTGGTACTGTACCAGAAAACACCCAAAGGTATCGCAAAGTATCCGCCCATACCGCTTACATTATTGACAAAGAATCAGAAAACGGAGTTGAAACGGACACTGTTTGCGGCTTCCGGAGGACGTGATTCCGGAAAAACACATTGAATGTCCACTTGCTGTAGGACGAATGATGCGCCGCGTCATATTATCCCCTTTGTGCTGGGCAATTCAAAATGATAGATGTCCCTGCGGATCGCCATTCTCAATGCGCGTGCAAAAGCCTTAAACGTCCCCTCAATCTTGTGGTGTTCGTTATCTCCTTCCGCTTTGATGTTGAGGTTTATCCGCGCCGCATCACTCAGCGACTTGAAAAAATGCAGGAACATTTCCGTAGGGACGTCGCCTATTTTTTCCCGACGATAAACAGCGTTCCACACCAGCCACGGACGTCCGCCGAAATCAATTGCGGCGGAGCAGAGGCAATCGTCCATCGGCAGGCAAAATCCATAACGTTCGATACCGCGCTTGCTGCCCAGTGCATTGTACAATGCTTCGCCCAGCGCAATAGCAGTGTCCTCGATGGTATGGTGCTCGTCCACCTTGAGGTCGCCTTTAGTGCGGATAGCGAGGTCTATTCCGGAGTGCTTCCCGATTTGTTCCAGCATGTGGTCGAAAAATTCCAAACCGGTATCAACGGCGCATTTTCCGCTGCCGTCGAGGTTCATTTCCACCCTGACATCCGTCTCTTTGGTCGTTCGCTGCACCATGGCGCGGCGTTCTCCCGCAAAGAGTATCTCCGCCGCTTTGTCCCAGTCGGTGGTAGCAAGAATACAGACTTCACGCAAGTCGGGTTTCCCCTCAAGCAGATTACCGTCGTTCAGCAGGATGGCTTTACATCCCAGATTTTTTGCAAGTTCTACGTCGGTAATTCTGTCGCCGATGACCACAGAACCGGCAATATCGTATCCTCCTGCAAGGTATTTGCCGAACATGCCCGTACGCGGTTTGCGCGTAGGAGCGTTATCTTCGGGGAAGGAGCAATCTATCAGTATGTCGTCGAACACAACGCCTTCGCCGGCAAAAGCCCGTATGATTTTGTCGTGCGGCAATAGAAAGGATTCCTCCGAAAACAACGAAGTACCCATGCCGTCCTGATTGGTTGCCATCACCAACTCAAAATCCAAATGTTTGCGAATAAAATACAGGTTACGAAACACTTTCGGATAAAATTCGAGTTTTTCCAAACTGTCCAACTGACAATCTCCGGGCGGTTCCATCACCAGCGTACCATCCCTGTCTATGATCAAAAGTTTTTTCATGTATCAACTATTTAGAATATCGCACAAATATATAAAAAGAATTCCGTAAGTTTGCGCCGTCTAAAAATAATACGTGTTGTTTTCAATAACCAAATGGAAATGAAATACATTGTTATACTCGGGGATGGAATGGCAGACGAGCCTGTGCCGGAATTGAGCGGGAAAACGCCGCTGGAAGTAGCCAATAAGCCTGCTATCGACTATTTGTCGGAACATGGCGAATTAGGCATGGTCAAAACGATCCCAAACGGGATAGCGCCGGGAAGCGATGCCGCTAATCTGTCGGTGATGGGATACAACCCGAATCGGTATTACAGCGGGCGATCGCCGTTGGAAGCCGTCAGTATGGGCATCCCACTGAAAGACACGGATGTCGCTTTACGCTGCAACCTGGTCACCTTGAGCGATGATGAACCGTATGCGGCAAAAACGATGGTGGATTACAGCAGCGACGAAATACCGACAGAAGAATCTACCGAACTGATGCACGCCATCAGCAGACATTTGGATGCGGAATGGCTTCATTTCTACGCCGGACGCAGTTACAGGCATTTGCTGGTGTGGAATCATGGACAGACGGGGCAACATCTCGTCCCGCCGCACGACATTCCGGGACGTCCGATCGCTGCATTCCTGCCGGCAGGCCCCGCCGGAGAAATGTTCAGTAAAATGATGGAACGCAGTTGGACTTTGCTGCACAACCACCCCGTGAATATTCGTCGCAAAAAAGAAGGACTGAGACCGGCAAACTCCATCTGGCTGTGGGGTGAAGGAAGATGCCCCTCATTGCCCGATTTCGGAAACAAATATCACCTGAAAGGAAGTGTGATTTCCGCCGTCGATCTGGTGCGCGGCATCGGATTGTGTGCCGGCTTGGAGGTGACCGATGTGGAAGGCGCAACCGGCAACATGCATTCCAACTTTGCCGGAAAAGCGCAGGCTGCCATCGACCTGTTGTTGAACAAGGGAAAAGACTTTGTGTACCTGCATGTGGAAGCCCCCGACGAGTGCGGACACAGGCATGAGGTACAGAACAAGGTGAAAGCCATCGAAATCATCGACCAGCAGATCGTGCTGCCCGTCAAAGAAGCACTGGACGCCAGCGGGGAAGCATATTCCATCATGGTATTGCCCGACCATCCGACGCCGTTGAACATCAGGACGCATACCGCATCGCCCGTACCTTACGTTATCTACCGTAGCGGCGCCGCAGAAAACGCATTGCCCCTCTCATATACGGAAAAAAACGGTATCGCTTCCGGAAAAATCATCACCAGAGGATACACATTGATGAACAGGTTTATCCACGGTTAATACGGAGTGTCCGGTACAACCGTTTGCGCACAGCCTCAACATATTTTCTCAATTTACAGCATGACGAGGTAATCCGCAAGTCCTTTCCTGAGTTTCTCCAAAGCCCGGAATATTTGTGTTTTCACCGTACCCACCGACACATCCAGCACTTCGGCGATTTGTCCGTACGACAGGTTGTCGTAGCGGCTCATTTTGAATATGTCGCGACACCCCGACGGAAGCGCGTCCACCAACTGCGCAATCTGCTCCTCTAACTCCCGCGCAATCAGTTCTTCGGCTGCATCAACGCCTGCCGGTAAAGGCATGTCGTCCGACAGCGCCGTCACTTCCCCGTGTCTCTTACGATCCCGTTGCAAATAGTTGATACATCCGTTGCGTACCGCCGCGTACAAATAACCCGAATATGACGTCTTGACATCTATTGTTTCCCATTCCTCCCACAACGTGACAAACACATCTTTGACAATTCCTTCGGCCGTATCCTCTTGGCGGACATAAGTACAGGCATAGCGACACAACCGCTCGTAATAATTCCGGAAAAGTATTTCAAAATATTGCAGACTATGGTTCATACCGGATATCTTTGCGGTATTTTTTGTAAAAATACAAAAGTACAAAAATTTTTCCATCCGGATGCAAGGGAAATTGAGACGCGGTAAACTCATCGCTCATTTTGCCGGCATTTCCAACAAGACACTGCGTAGAAACAACGACATGTCTCGCTCCTGTGCCGGATTGCAAAAATTGAAAAAAACAGATTACTTTTGTAGGAAATTAAATTCGCTTTGAAATGTTGTGGGAAATTGTCATCGAAGGATTGGTACAGGGCGTCGGCTTTCGTCCGTTTGTTTACCTGCTGGCAAAAGAAACAGGCGTAAAAGGCAACATTGCCAACACCAATCGTGGCGTTGTCATTCGAGCGGATTTTTCGGATGTGGAGCAAGCCTCATTCATCCGCCGGTTGCGTAGCGAATGTCCGCCTGCTGCCTGTATTCGTCGTATTGAAGCATCTGTTCTGCCCGACGACGGCAGTGTCTTTTCCGACTTTTCCATCGTGCCGAGTATTTTGCAATCCGGTGAGGTGACGCAGGTAGCGCCCGACATTGCCGTGTGCGACACTTGTCTGAAGGACAGGCGCCGGCAGCCGCACCGCATCAACTATCCGTTTATCAACTGTACTCGTTGCGGACCCCGTTTCACTATTATCCGCGACCTGCCTTACGACCGTCCGCAAACCACCATGTCGCACTTTGAAGTGTGCAAAGATTGCCGGAAAGAGTATATGGACGTTGCCGACCGCCGCTTCCATGCCCAGCCCATTGCCTGCAACTATTGCGGGCCGCGGTATTATGCCGAATACGGGAGAAGGACATATATGCTATACAGCGAGATTCTTGCCTTGAGTTGCCGGTTGCTCCGAACGGGAGGGGTGATTGCCGCGAAAGGGATGGGCGGTTACCATATAATCTGCGACGCCCGTTCGGACAAAGCGGTTGCACGGTTGCGCAACATAAAAGCCCGTGACACCAAGCCGTTTGCCGTGATGTTCAAAGATATTGCCGCCATGAAACCCTATGTGCACCTGAATGAACGGGAAGAAGAGGCGCTCTCCTCGTGGCGGCGGCCCATTGTGCTGTTGCGAACGAAACCGTCCGCGTCCATTTGTTCGCCTCTGGTTCACCCCGGCATGAAAACGCTGGGATGCATGTTGCCTTACCTGCCCCTGCACTACGACTGGTTTGAACGCCTGTACACGCCCGTGCTGGTGGTGACCAGCGGCAACCTGAACGACCGTCCCATCGCTGTCCACCTCGAATATGCGGGAGAGCCACTGAGCGACAAGGTAGATCTGGTGTTGCACCATGATCGGATAATACACAACCGCGCGGATGATTCCGTCGTGCAAATCTGTGGAGATCAAACCTGCGTGATCCGACGGTCGCGCGGATACGTGCCCGAACCGTTTTCTGCAGGCGTCGATACCGAAGGTATTCTTGCCTTCGGAGCGGAAAAGGCGAACACCTTTGCTTTAGGAAAAGGCGACACCATCATACAAAGCCAGTACATCGGCGATCTCGGAAACGATGAAACATTCTGCTTTTATACCGAATCGCTGGAAAAATTCAGTCGGTTATTCTGCTTTACGCCCACACATCTGGTTTGCGACCTGCATCCCGATTATCCGTCCTCCGTTCATGCCGAAACAATGGCTTCGCAGCAACGGTTGCCCCTGCTGAGGGTGCAGCACCACCATGCCCACGCGGTTGCCTGCATGGTGGAACACGGTTTGTACTGCCCGGTGATTGCCGTCGTATGGGACGGCACAGGTTTAGGCGACGACGGAACGATGTGGGGCGGCGAGTTCCTTCTGTGCGACAGACGGACATACACCCGCATGGCACATCCCGAGTACGTACCCATGCCCGGAGGCGACAAAGCCGCTCTGGAACCGTGGCGAATGGCAGTTTCGTGGCTGCACCACTACAACCTGCCGCTGCCCGAAGATTTCACAAAGAGAATCGGAGAAGAAAAAATTCGCCCGCTTACGGTGATGATGGACAAGAAACTCCATTCGCCTCATACTTCTTCCATCGGACGGCTGTTTGACGCTTTTGCTTCGCTCACGGGTGTCTGCGACGTCGTCTCAAGGCAGGCTGAGGCTGCCATACTGCTGGAACAGAACGCTTGCGACGACTATTCGTGCGGATACCCGATAGACGCAACAGACGGTGTTATTCCTTTTCGACCGTTCTTCCGGGATGTTTTGGAAGATTTGGAGAGAAAAACGCCCGTTGAAGTCATGGCTGCCAAATTCCACAACACCATGGCTTTTCTGCTTGTCGCCAAAGTGAAACAACTTTCGGCGGCGACCGGTATCCGTCAAGTAGTGTTGTCCGGAGGATGTTTCCAAAACAGGCGTTTGACCGAACAGTTACAACACATCTTCTCCGGAGAAGATATTTCTTTGTATATTTCCGCTCAAATCCCTTGTAACGACAGCGGAATTTCCGTCGGACAGATCGCAATCGCCGCAGCGGGAAAACATGCTGAAAACGGTAAAAGACATGCATGAACTTGCGATAGCACAAAGCATAGTGGCGCTGGCCGAGCAGCAGGCGCAAAACCGTCATGCCGCAGCAATTGAGGAGGTGGAGCTTGAAATAGGCGTCTTGGCAGGAGTGGACGTCAAGGCGCTGGATTTTGCCATGAAAAGTTCCGTCAAAGGCACGCTGATGGAAAATGCCCGCATCGTCCGGCATGACATCGCAGGCGAAGGCAGATGCGGCGACTGTGCAAACGTATTCCCCGTCAACCGGCTGTTTGAAAATTGTCCCGCCTGCGGATCGTATGCGGTAAACATTCTCAAAGGGAAAGAATTGCGGATGAAATCCATCGTGATGGCAACGATCGGTCTTCAACCTTGACGGAATAACTTCTCCGACCGGCTTTCCATAATGTCACACTACTCAATTAAAATCACGAGTTTACTGTTGTAATAAAAGCCGTATATTCTGTTTATTTTGCATTCTTTAATCGGGTTCTTCGAGGGGGCTGAAACCTTCGCCCAGCACGTCATGGGCATCAAGTACGGTAACAAATGCCATCGGGTCGATATCCCTGATGTAACTCAGCAGGATGGGCAGTTCCCGACGGCTGATGTTGGTGTAAATAATTTTTTTTTCTGCTCCATCATACATTCCTTCCGCTTTAAGGTAAGTGCCTCCACGGTCCATGCCGAAGAGGATTTTCTCCCGGATGGCTTCGGGTCGATTGGAGATAATGATGACCACTTTATTGACGCTGATGCCTTCCATCACCGTGTCAAGTATTTTGCCGGTGAGGAAAATCACCAGCCACGAATAGAGCGGTATTTTCCAGTCCCGAAAAGCGACCAGCCCTATCAACACGATTAGCGAATCCACGTAAATCAGCGACTGTCCCAGCGGTATGCGGGTATATTTGCCCAGTATCGCAGCAATAATGTCTGTTCCTCCCGAAGTGGCTTTTGCCTTGAAAATCAATCCCAAACCAAATCCCAGCAACGCCCCGCCGAAAATGGAGGACAACAGCACATCGTCCTCCACCAGCGGCCTGTTTCCGCTGAAACGGCTCAACACATCCACAAAAACCGCCGTCAGGACGATGGAAACAAAGGTTTTCACGCCAAAGCGCCGTCCGAGTATCCTGATACCCAACAGCAACAACGGAATATCCATACAGAGGGATATCATGCCGATGGGTGTCCCCAACAAATGATGGATGACAATGGAAATGCCGTACACGCCACCGGGTACAAGCCTGTGGGGGGCAATAAAGAAAACCATACCCGCCGCCAAAATGAACGTGCCGGTAACTATCAGGATATAATTCTTGAACCACGACGCCGAAAATAATTTGTCCCTGTCCATACCCACAAATTTACGACAATTTTCCGATATTACAAAACACTACCAACCGAGTCGGTGTATTTTTTGAGATGCTGTTTTTGGGGGTTGTCGATAAAAAGTCTCGAAAAGAGGCAACTCTCACCACCGTATGCAAGGCCACAGCCACAGCATACGGATGACAATGCACGCTACGTTTGCACGGAGTATTGTCTTTGTCAATAATTCTATCCTGTTTCTCATATCTTTTCAATGCTAAACATTTTAAAGTACAAATATTCTTCCGTCGGATTTTCTCCGTGTGAATTGCAAATCGGTGAATATTCGGGCGTCATACGTCCATTTTTCCGCCATGATGAAGTCGCCGGCAGTGATTGTCGGCGCCATCGAATCGGAAGGTATAAAATAGAAATTGCACAAAAATACCTGAACAATCACCGCAACAAAAAAGAAAGCAACAGATACCGTGCGTATTTCAATACATGTCTGATAATCATCATATTATGTGTTTTCGTTTTGGGCATTTATGGCATTATTTCTTGATTCTCCTGAAATTCAAATATTATCCATATTTTATCTTTTTCTCTTATAAAGTTACAGATTTTTTTTGTTTTTGCAAAATCTTTTTCAAAATATTGTATATTTTTGCTGTATGAAAACGCCCTTTGAAGACGGTTTTTATTTTCCTGCCGAATGGATGCCTCATGAGGCTATATGGCTGACTTATCCCCACAACGACGACTCTTTTCCGGGTAAACTGGCGGCGGTTTATCCGGCGTACCTGCGGTTTATTGCCGAAATTGCCAAGAGCGAAAAAGTACGCATCAATGTTCCGGAATCCCGTAAGGCGCAAATTATCGGACAATTGGACAGTTGTGGGTGCGAATACAGAGAACGGGTGGAATTGTTCGCGCGAGAGAGCGACGATGTGTGGTGTCGCGATCATGGTCCCGCCTTTGTGATACACCGGTCGATACCGCAAAAAGCGGTGGTGGATTGGGAGTTTAACGCTTGGGGCGGAAAATATCCGCATGACAGGGACAACCGCATCGCAAGCGCTATTGCCGCCGATTTGAGATTGCCCGTGTATCGTCCCGGCATTGTGATGGAAGGCGGTTCGGTGGAATTTAACGGGGACGGGACAGTACTCACCACGCGCGCCTGTCTGCTGCACCCCAACCGCAATCCGCAACTCTCGCAAGGACATATCGAAGAGTTCCTGCATTATTATTACGGCATATCGCAGGTGCTGTGGCTGAATGACGGCATCGCGGGCGACGACACTGACGGACATGTGGACGACATTGCGCGCTTTATCCGACCTGATGCAATCGTCGTCGCAGTGGAAAGCAACAAAAACGACGTTAACTACCAACCGCTGCAACAAAACTTGCGAGAACTGAAAAAAATGCGGCTGCTGAACGGCAAGCAACCGGACATCATAGAATTGCCCATGCCGGATCCGGTACTCCATGAAGGACAACGCTTGCCCGCCTCGTACGCCAATTTCTGTTTCACCAACGATGCGCTGATTGTACCCTGTTTCCACTGCAAACAGGATGAATACGCCATCCGTATTCTGGAAGAATGTATCCCGCACCGGCACATCGTTTGTATGGACTCAACGGATATTATCCATGGATTAGGCAGTTTTCACTGCTTAAGCCAGCAGGAACCGAAAGTGTAACGGAGATGCTTCCGTTATATCCCTCTTTTTACAGACGCTGGACTACGATTCCGTTGCATTTTACCTGAAAGACAAATCAATATATCAGCGGAGTTTTTAATGTGCGTGCTCCTTTTATTTTATCAAAGAGGACAAGATGGAGTATAAATATGGATGAAAAAGATACGGTACATGCCTCTCGCGAATGCGTGCGGCATACCTGCGGATATGTCGCCTTTCTCCGGTTAGGCTTGCTGATCGTGCATCGCGTTATGGCATACTTTTTGTGGGATAAAAGTAAATGCGAAAATGCTTAAAACCGGATCTTTCCAAAACGGGGCGCTGTTTTGGAAAGTTTTTTTGAAATTTATGCGGTATGAAAAGAGTCATTTCGATAATTATTATTTTGAGTCATATTTTTTTGTTAAAAGCCAACGATATGGAACATCAAAGCGTGCAATCTAAAATTGAAGAAGCCATCGTTTTTTTTCAGGGAGCCGAGTTGGTGCATATCACCAGTGCCACCCTTACCAGAGGAAACAACGAATTATGGATTGGCGGGTTGAGCCCCAATGTAGATCGCAACAGCATCAAAGTGAAAACCACCGGTAATGTGCTGGTGTCTTCGTTCGAGTACTCTATTGACCATCTCACGCACACCACGTCCAACACGCAGGCACAGAAGATGAAAAGCGACTTGAAACTGCACCAGAAACAATTGGACTCCATCAAAACGGAGATCAAAATCAATACGAATCTGCTTTCTATCTTACAAAAAAGCATCGAGAAAAAATCGTCGGGGTCGGAATCCGGACTGAGCATTGACGAACTCATCAAAACGATGGATTATTACCAGACCAAAGCCGGAGATTTGGAAAAAACGCTGGCTTTTGAGCGGGAGAAAGAACAAAAACTCAAAAAAACCATTCAGGAATTACAGGCTCAATTTGAACAGGAGTCGCTGAAAAACAACAAAACATCGGGCGTGTTGAAGCTGACGCTATCTGCTCCTGCCGACGGCATTTGCAATTTCACCGTCAGTTATTACACCAACTCGGCGGGATGGATACCCTACCACGACATTCTGGTGACGGAAACCGGCAAACCGGTGAAGATCACGTCCAAAGCAAAAGTACGGCAAATAACGGGTATCAACTGGGAGAAGGTGAAACTCACCCTCTCCACAACCGTGCCGAGTTCCGGAAAGGTAGCGCCGCTGTTTCAGGCATGGTTTCTGCAATACAGACAGCCGCAAACTTTCCGGCAATCTAACGTGGAACACATGGAAGCAGTGGCGCAAAACTCATATTCTTACGCAAAAATGGATATGGCAAATGCCGATTTTCCGGCAATTGAGGAACTGCATGAGTCCAAATCGCCTGTAATGACCGTATCCCCACTGTACATAGTGGACGGCGTCCCCGTAGATGCAAACTATTATGCCTCCCTCGACCGCAGCCTGATCAAAAAAATCCAGGAATTGGATGCAGGGCAGGCAACGGCGTTGTACGGGCAAACGGCGACAAACGGAGCAGTGGTCGTAACCCTCAAAAGCAGCATGGACGACTTTGTCAGCCAGTCGGAAAACCAACTCAATCTGACTTTCGACATCGACCTGCCCTACAATATCCCCGGCAACGGCAAAGAACAGATAGTGGAACTGAAAACGCAGGAAACGCCCGCAACGTTCATACACTATTGCGCACCCAAATTGAATTACGAAACCTATCTACTGGCGGAAATTGCCGAATGGGAAAAACTGAACCTGCTGAGCGGCGCCGCTAATATCACCTATGAGGGCACTTATGTGGGCGAAACTTACATTGACGCGGCATCAACTCAGGAAAATCTTTCACTCACGCTGGGTGTGGACAAGCGAGTGGCAGTGAAACGGGAAAAATTGAAAGATTTCAGCAGCACGGGATTCTTCGGCAACGACGTGAAACAGGAATTCGGATGGCAACTGATCGTGCGCAACAACAGGAATCAAGCCATACGGATGGTGCTCAAAGACCAGTATCCCATATCCACCATCAAGGAGGTGACGGTGGAACTTTCCAAAAACACCACGTCGCCGTCTTTCAACAAAACGGACATCGGCGTCATCACATGGGAAATAGACATGCAACCGGGAGAAATACAGACGTTCAAGTTGATGTATGTGGTAAAATATCCCAAAAACAAGCTGTTGAACTTATAGCTCGAAGCATAAAACATTCATGAATAACGCGGCAAGACAGTGCCGAACAAAAACATCGCAAACGCCGTGCAAAACGGGTTTTGAGCAGTAAAGCGCACCGTTATCTGGACGTCACGGTTGCTCAATTTTCACGGAATCATCAAGTATGCTGAAATCAGGCGTTATTTCTGTATTGCTTTGATGCAAAGCGCGGTCAAAAATAAAAAACCGGATATGCACCGTGTCCATACCCGCTGCCGACGGACCGTAAGGAACATCCAATACTGCTTTCATACTGCCTTTCAACAGTTTATTATATGCATCATCCTTGTTCATCACATTGTCGTCATAAGGAATCTCAAATGTTTCCACCGTGTTGCCGTTGCTGAAAACATAGGCTTCATACTGTCCGCCGGACGTCTTTTTCATCCACGAATAATGGATCTTGCTGATAACCGGCATCCCTTCCCTGACGCCCAAATCGCCGTCGCCATCAATGAAAGAAAAGGTGAGATAAACTTTTTTCAGTTTTTCGCCCAATCCGTCCACGCTGTCCATGTTCATTTCCATTTGCAGGAAATGAATTTCGGGAATTTCGGAATATTCCGTGCTTTTTTTGCACCCGCACAAGGAAAAACACATCACCACACAGCCGGCAAAAGGTAAAATTGCTTTCATGCCATAAAAATTAAGGGACAAATATATAAAAATATCTTTTTACTCACTCTATGAATTTTTCGCGTAACATGAATCTTTCGTATTCGCCTATACCTGCTTCGATGGCGAGGAAAGCATCTACGCTGCCGTATTCGCGGGCAATGACGTCGAAAACGGTTTGCAGATACTGCGGGTTACATTCCATCTTTCCGGCGATTGCTTGTGGCTGTATGCCGTACTTTTCCGTCATTTCGGCGATTATCTGTTCGCGATGGCGTTGCAGATAAAAGCAGGTGGCCATGTAGTCGGCAAAAATAGTCTCTTTGGGTACATCCAGCATGTAAAGCAGTAAAGCCGCCGCTATGCCTGTACGGTCTTTTCCGGTGGAGCAATGGAAGACAATTGCTGACGTATCGGGCAACAACAGCATTTTTTTGAAAAACGGGCGGAAAATTGCTTTAAAGTACGATATGTCGGCGTACAACTTGCTCATCGCCCGATCGTCGGTCAGCAACACGGAATCGCATACGTTTGACGGCAACAGGAGATAATCAACGCCGAACGGCAAGCGGTCGGACGCGCCGACAGTATCCCGCTCGCTACGCAAATCAAGCACAGTATGAATTTTACGCCGTTCCATTTCCTCGCGGTCGCGGCTTGTGAGCCGGCTAAGGTGGGCGGCACGATAAATCTTGTTCAGCGCCACACGCCGTGAAGCGGTAGTGGTATAGCCGCCCAAATCCCTGAAATTAACGGCGCCTTCCAACGCCACCTCGCGATTGGTGATCGTTCCGCGTTGCGCCTGCATGATCGTCGCCGACAAAAGCATGATACCTGCCAAAATAATTGTTCTCATTCTTCCGGATGATTTATCTACAAAAATAATCATTTTCTCACCGTCGGCAAAATATTTTGTAGAATCTACCTCTATGGGCTATTTTTTATGGCATGTTTTTTGTGGCATAAAATGTCGAGTTTCAAAACATCATAGTAATCAATAACAATATTTCAATAAAATGTCCAAATTAGATTTAAGCAAATACGGGATCAAGAGCAACATTCCGGTAGTGTATAATCCCTCTTATGAAGAGCTGTTTCAGGCAGAGATGAACCCGAAAAACGAAGGCTTTGAAAAAGGCGTTCTGACCAATACCGGTGCGGTGGCGGTGGATACCGGAAAATTCACCGGTCGTTCGCCCAAAGACCGCTACATTGTGAAAGATTCCGTAAGCGAGAACACCATCTGGTGGGACGGTAACATCAACAAGCCGGTTGCAACGGAGGTGTGGAATGATCTGAAAATCAACACCATCAATGAACTGAACAAAGCCGAAAAACTTTATGTGGTAGATACCTTTTGCGGCACCAACGAAGACACGCGGATGAAAGTCCGTTTCATTGTCGAAGTGGCATGGCAGGCGCATTTTGTAACCAACATGTTTATTCGTCCTTCACATTACGAATTGACGAATTACGGAGAGCCTGATTTTGTGGTGTTTAACGGATCGAAAACCACAGATCCGAAATGGAAAGAACATGCGCTGAACTCGGAGGTATATGTGCTGTTCAACCTCACACTGAAGGAACAAATCATCGGCGGCACATGGTATGGCGGCGAAATGAAAAAAGGCATGTTTTCCATGCAAAATTATTATCTCCCGTTGCGCGGTATCGCTTCGATGCACTGTTCCGCTAATGTAGGCAGAGACGGCGACGTGGCGGTTTTCTTCGGTTTGTCGGGTACAGGCAAAACCACCCTTTCCGCCGACCCGAAACGCTACCTCATCGGCGACGACGAGCATGGATGGGACGACAACGGTGTGTTCAACTATGAAGGGGGCTGCTACGCCAAAGTGATCGACCTGAGCGCAGAAAACGAACCCGACATCTGGCGCGCTATCCGTCGTGATGCGTTGCTGGAAAACGTCACTGTGAAAGCGGACGGTACGCCCGACTATTCAAAAGCGGCTTCAAAAACCGAAAACACCCGCGTTTCATATCCGATTCACCACATCAACAAAATTGTACTTCCTTCACGCGCCGGTCACGCCAAAAAAATCATTTACCTGTCCGCTGACGCATTTGGCGTACTTCCGCCCGTTTCCATTCTGGACGAACTCTCGGCGCAATATCACTTTCTTTGCGGATACACTTCCAAACTTGCAGGCACCGAACGCGGCATCACAGAGCCCCTCCCTTCGTTCTCTCCTGCTTTCGGCGAAGCGTTCCTCACCCTGCATCCCACCAAATATGCAAGCGTGCTGGCAAAGAAAATGAAAGAACACAACGCAAAAGCCTATCTGGTGAACACCGGATGGAACGGCACCGGCAAACGCATTTCCATCAAAGATACCCGCGCCATCATCGACGCCATCATCGACGGTTCAATTGAAAAAGCCGAAAAGGTACACATTCCCATCCTGAACCTGTATGCCCCCAAGAAACTGAACAACGTTTCGGAAGGTATCCTCGACCCGCGCGACACCTATGCCAACAAAAGCGAATGGGAAGAAAAGGCAAAATCGCTGGCGGCCAAATATATTAAGAACTTTGAACAATATCTGCCGGAGGGAAAATCCCTGATTCCGTCCGGGCCACAGTTGTAATCGCACCATCAGCGCGGATAACGGATAGCGGATCGGGAAACCTGTCCGCTATCCTTGTTTTCGAAAGAAGGATTTTACTCCGGCTTGGTTTGTGCTGCCTTTCCGGATATATAGCCCGTATATGTGCCTGTGATTTTAGCATTTTGCGAAGCATCATCCCCGAACAGATTGATATCGAGGGAAACGGTATAGATATCGCCTTCGATGCTCACCGTTATGCTGCTTCCTTCTGGTTTGTAATAAAAGGTCAGCCCATCCAGCTTGATACTGTCGAGGAAAAGAAAGGTCTGGCTTGAGAAAGGCAGGGAAGAAGTGGGGTTTCTTCCGTCATACGTGCCTGCCGGAAGTCGGTCGGAAGCGGCGGCGGCAAAAAAATCCAGCGTCGGCTTGACAGGCGTATTTTTGTTATAAAAGTTCACGCTGATTTGTCGTATGTCGCCATTGTCGCGGAATTTCTGCGTAGCGCCGTCCACCGGAAACTGTTGCCCGCTTCCGTCATTCAGGACATATTTCAACCATCCCTGTCCGCCGTAAGCGGTATCACCGTCATCGTCCGGCACGTTGCCGTCCTCTTTCGTTCCCTTTTGCATAACGGAAGCCGTAATCTCCGAACCTTCCCAACGGATCGCGATTGCCGCCGTGCGGTCTTCGCCCGTGTAGTTCGGCTCGAGGCTAATGGCAACCGTATAGTCGCCCGCTCCGTCGCCGTGGTCGGGGGTTATCGAAATCCATGCGGGCGCCAAGGAATCCGATACGGCGGCTTTCTGCGCGGAGGCCGTTTCGGAAATGCTCGACGTCCATGCGCCGGTGGTGGTGAACGACACACCGCTTGCACCCTGCGTCTGGTCGGCAAAGACGTTTTGCGTCAGCGCCGCCGCGTCCGGTCCAATGACTTCCGGAGAACCGGCGTCGCAACCGGTGAAACATGCTGCCGCTCCAAGCAGCAGACTTGCACTGAATAAATTTATTTTTCCCATGGCGATTGGAATTTTAAATAAGGGGACTGCTAAAAACTCATTTACCTGTTTTGATTTTTACACAGAGCCGAAATCCCGTCAAAACTCCCAGTAAAATATCGTTGTAAAGATAATACAAAAAAATAATACCATTGACATTTTTCAACATTTTTCTCTAAAAAAGCATCTATATATCTGTATATTAGCAATATCGGTTTCGTAAAATTTTCTAAAATTTCTTAAAAGCACGTTATTTCAGATAAAGAAGAAAAATATTTGCAAATCAAAACAGGAGGATACTAAAGACGGAAAAAAGTTATGATAAAACTTTGTAGATTAAATAAATATCAGTCATCTTGCGGCGTAAAACGATAAGAAAATGAAGCGTTTTAAAAGACATAAGGATTCGGTTTTGGGGATCAAGATTTACGCTTGAGCAAGATCAGCAAGTTGGGTGATCCACTCGAAAAATTAAATGCTGGGGTTATTTGCTGTAAAATTTTCAAAAAAAATGACCTGAAACAAATGAGAGAAAAATAAAGAGTTTTTAGAAGTTTCCTAATTTAGGGAACAGCAACAAAAATAATGATTTTTTGAATACAAAAATATTTTGATGATTTTACGTGAAACAGGTGATTCGGATTTATTCCGTATATTTGTCGCGATTTTCAAAAATGAGTTTTAAACGGACTATGGATCAATTTGGAAAAGGAACATTCGGATATGATGTGCGTTTTTTGCGGGAGCGGGACGATGCGCTCGTCATTTTGCAGGACGATGGCGGCGATGCGCAGGCGGCAGTGTCCGCAAAGTATCAGGGCAAAGTGTTTACCTCTACTGCACAGGGATTAGGCGGGAAAAGTTTCGGATGGGTGAACTATCGCGCCTTCGACCGCATCACGTCCGGAGCGCACATTAACGCTACGGGAGGCGAGAACCGATTCTGGATAGGACCGGAAGGCGGGCAGTTTTCCATTTTTTTTAAACGGGGCGTCAATATGGTTTACGACAATTGGTTCACCCCTGCCGCATTTGATACGGAACCGTGGATACCAACACACGCCGGAAAAACGTCGGTGCGCCTGTGCAAGGACATGTTGTTGCATAACCGTTCGGGAACACAACTGTCCGTGAGAGGCGACAGGCAGGTGACCCTTTTGGACAACGGACAAATTCGGCAAAAACTTGGCATAGATGCCGTAAAAACAGCGAAAGTTGCTTTTGAAACACGCAACGTCATCACCAACACCGGCGCAACGGTATGGGAAAAAGCCACCGGGACGGTATGTATCTGGATACTTGATATGTTCACCTGCGGCAACGGCGTTACCGTCATCGCACCATACCGGAAAGCAGACGGACGGCAAGCGGGCAAAGCGGCGACTACCGACTATTTCGGTGAAATACCGCCGCAATGGCTGCAAATGACCGAAAAGGCAGTGTTTCTGAAAGCCGACGGGAAAAAGCGGGCAAAGATCGGTTTGTCCCCTTTGCGGGCATTACCTGTTGCGGGCAGTTACGACAGAGAAAACGGCGTATTGACTGTTGTGCAATATGACGTTCATCCCGAAGCGGAGTATGTCAATCAACAATGGAAGGAACAGGAGCACCCCTACGAAGGCGATGCCGTAAATGCTTATAACGACGGACCTTTGGCGGACGGCAGCCAAATGGGGCCGTTCTACGAGATAGAAAGTTCGTCGCCGGCGGCTTTTTTGTCGCCCGGAGCGTCGCTTGAGCACAAACATACGGTATTTCACTTTGCAGGCGACGAAACGGAACTTGACGAAATAGCCCAAAAAGTATTCCACCTGAGCACAAACGACATCAAAAGGCAGTTCGCTTAGTCCGATGTTTTCCAAAATTGACGTCAAAATATCAAAAATAATCGTCGCGGAAAACCGCCGCATCAAAAAAATAATTAATTTTGCACGGTTTTAATGTATGCATCTCAGAGGACGTGTGCGTTATCATGGAATAAAAATGATTATGGATAAATTTGCCGGTACAGGCTTAATTTTTATTGTTTTGCTGTTTTGCTCATGCGACAGCGACTCGTCGTCGCCTATGGGAGGTTATCTGGTAAGCCCCAGCACGAGAACCGTTATGGTGGATACCTTGTCTGTCAAATTGTCCGTTCTTGCGGGAGATTCGGTGATTACATCCGGAAAGGGCGTCATGTTCGTGGGTGAATATAAAGATGCGTGGATAGGCACTTCGCAGGCAAGAAGTTTTGTGGAATTCAGCAGGACAACCACCGTGGAAACCGACAACTATCCGCGATTTGATTCCGTTACGTTAGTGCTTTGCCCTAATGGTATCTATTACGGCGATACCACACTCCGTTATCAGTCCGTTAAAATATCGGAATTGATACAACCGATTAAAATGGACGACGACGGTCGCCGGTATTCAACTTCATCCGAACCTGTGGGAAATTTGTTGTTGAACGGCAAATACAAAATAAAAGGGCCTTCTCAGAAAGAAGTGGAAATTCGTTTGCCGGACAACTTCGGCGAACGCCTGTTTTCCGGCATCATCAAAGACGAAGACGAATGGAAGGGAGAAGAATATTTGAAAACTTTCCCCGGATTTGCCATAGAACGGGGCGTTGGAGATAACTCTTGCATTTATGGCTTCTCCGTTACCGATTCCACCTGTATGATACGTATTTATTACAGAGTGACGGGAACAGTAAGTACCGAATACGGTATTGTCGGCGTTGCACAAAAAACCATGGAATTTAAGGCAAACAATTCCACGCAATTCAATCAGTATGACATCACGCTGGACAATTCGGTGGCAGGCATCGACAAGTTGCCTGTGAACTCGAAAAGCGATGCGGTGTCTACCGGACAAACAGCGCACAAAGGCATCATCCTGAGAGGGCCTTTGCCGCTCTATACGCGGATTGATTTTCCTTCGTTGAACCGTTTGCTGGATTATGGTGAGATCGTGCTGATAGAAAGGGCGCGGCTGATTATCCGACCTGTTCGCCATTCGTATGACGACAATGTCCCACTGCCTGAGGAACTGCGCCTGTTTGAACACAATCCGTCAAATGATTCGCGGGGAAGCTACAACTACCTGACCATGCAGGCCTCCACCGGTGCGGTGGCACTGACCGGTAATCTGAACGGGACAGGCAAAGATAAAAATGTCCACGAACTCTGCTATTACGATTTTGACATTACCAATTTTATTACCTCACAGTTGGGTGCGACAGTCTATGACCAGCTGTCGTTGAGCGTTGACTTTCCGGATCCGCCGGGCAATCCGAGCAGTGCGTATGTGGCTTACAGCAAGTCAAATACGCCTTTCCAAAGGTTGATTTTCGGCGACCAGGACTTTTTTTATAAAAGCGAAGAACAAAGCAAAGACAACCAGATTATGTTAGAATTAGTGTACAGCATTTACCATGAATATTAAAAAGATGTCGCGGAAAATATTCGTCCTGTCGACGGTATGTCTCGTCAATAGCTGCCTGTTGTTTGCCCAGAACAATACGAGTTCGCCGCTCACCATATTCGGCATCGGCGAAGTGGAATACCGTGATTTCGGCAGTACCGCAGGACTCGGCAATGCCGGCATCGGATTGAAATCGCGGAATTTTTTGAATCGCCGCAATCCGGCAGGCTTGAGCGGCACTGATACGCTGGCTTTTATTTTTGATATTTCTACCGCAGTAAAAATGTCCCGCTTTTCTACGGTCTCGTCGAATTCCCGATCTGCCAATTTCAATTTCAAAAATCTGGCTGCCGGATTCAGAATTTCCAAACGGTGGGCGACCGGCATCGGATTAAGCCCGTATTCCAATGTGGGATACAGCATTGCCATGCAGCAACAGATAGAAGGCACGGATGAAATATTCAACACATTGTATTCGGGCAATGGCGGGGTCAACAGGTTCTATTGGGGCAACTCGGTGGAATTGTTCCGCGGGTTCAGTGTCGGCGCCACAGCGTCATATTTCTTCGGCACCGTCACACACACAGATCAGGCACGAACACTGTCCGTCGAGGAAACAATGACTGCCAACAAATTCTATTTTGACTTCGGAGTACAATATTCCCACCTCTTCAAACAGCACACCTACGTGACCGTCGGCGGCGTGTATGGCTATCAATCCAATTTCAATCTTTACCGCCATCGTATCGTATCTTACAATACCGACTGGAAAGAGGAAACAGTGCCCGACAAAAAGATGAAACTCCCCGAATCCTACGGGGTGGGATTTTCCGTGAGGCGGAACAAGCGCGACTATGAATGGTTGTTTGCCGCCGACTATTACCGGCAAAACTGGTCGGTAAACACAGACAGGTTGATAGGCATTGCGTATTCCGACAGCCGGATGTACAATGCCGGATTCCAATTGATCCCGAATACCAAACGCCCCGAAAATTACCTGCAAATTATGCGTTATCAAGTCGGCGCTTGTTACAACGAATCCTACATGACCATCAACGGGTACCCGCTGAAAGACTATTCCGTGTCTGCGGGCGTTGGACTGCCTTTCTTCATCAGCCGTTCCTCTTCCTACGTCAATGTGGCGGTCACTGTGGGACAGTCGGGTACGAGACATCGCGGCGGCATCACCGAAAATTATGTATTGCTGTCAGTCAATCTTTCGTTGATGGAGGCATGGTTTGCCAAACAAAAACTTGATTGACAGAGAATAGTTGTATTTTTACGGGAAGCATCGTATGGAAACATCTTTATACCTTATACCCAATGTATTGCATCCCGATTCTTTCGGCGACACGTTGCCGCAACACGTGAAAACGGTTACAGCGACGCTCCGTCAGTTTTTTGTAGAAGATATCCGTGCCGCTCGACGGTTTCTTTCCCGGATGAGCCACCCCTTGCCGATGGAACAATTGCAGTTTTTTGAGTTGAACGAACATACTTCCGTTAACGAAATAAGTTCGTTCTTGCCATTGTTGCAAGCCGATAACAGCGGAATTATCTCCGATGCGGGAGTACCGGCAGTTGCCGACCCGGGCGCATCGCTGATAAAAACGGCGCATGACCACAATATCAGGGTAGTACCGCTGGCAGGACCTTCGTCCATCCTGATGGCACTGATGGCGTCGGGACTCAACGGACAGTCGTTTGCGTTCAACGGATATCTCCCCGTCAGGCAAAACGATCGTATTGCCCGCATCCGAACTCTGGAACGACGGTCGGGAGCAGAAGGGCAAACACAAATTTTTATCGAAACCCCCTATCGCAACATGCAATTGCTCGAAGACCTCATCGCCTGTTGCAAGTTGGAAACGTTGCTGTGCGTGGCAGCCAACATTACGGCAACCGATGAATACATCTCCACACGCTCCATCCGTCGCTGGAAAGGCAACTTGCCGCCGTTACACAAACAGCCTGCCGTCTTCTGCCTGCAAGCCGTCACCTCAAAAAAATAGCGCCCATGACGATATCCGATGCCATATTGCAGGAACTGCACACGTTAGCCGACCCTGAAAAAGCAAAATTTCTCCAAAAATTTTTCAAGACAGGTAAGGGGGAATATGCTGAAAATGATGTTTTTCTTGGCATCAAAGTGCCTGACGTCCGCAAAGTTGTAAAACGGCATCAAACGTCGGCGACAGACGATATACAAACATTGCTGGATTCCGAATACCACGAGGCGCGACTGGCCGGTTTGCTGGCATTGTGCGCCTGCTTTGAAGCAGCCGAAACAGAAGAAAAACGAAAGGATATAGTGAATTTTTATCTCGCCAATACCGCCAAAATCAACAATTGGGATTTGGTGGATATTTCCTGCCGCACCATTATAGGCGGGTACCTGTGGGACAAAAAAGACCGGAGCCTGCTTTACAGACTGGCGGATAGCGGTAATCTGTGGGAAGAACGGATAGCGGTGGTGTCCACATGGATGTTGATCAAGCACGGGAAATATGAAGACACGTTGCGTCTCGCCGAAAAATTTTTTACGCACAAGCATGACCTGATACATAAGGCTGTGGGGTGGATGTTGCGCGAAGCAGGCAAAAAAGACAAAACAACGTTGACGAACTTTCTCGACGCTCATGCGGCGCAACTTCCCCGTACCGCTTTACGCTACGCCATCGAAATATTTCCCGAAACGGAACGCAAACAATACCTGAACATAAAACCTGTCCAACGCACCCGCAAATGAAAAAAATCATCTTCTTTTTCCTGCCGTTGCTGAAAAACAAATATACATTGTCACTGATGGTGTTTTTCGCGTGGATCGTTTTTTTTGACTCCAATAATCTAATAAACAGAGCTATCAGATTGAAACAGGTACACCGATTGGAGAAAGAAAAAATTTATTACGAGCAGAAAATTGCGGAAGACCATGAAAAACTCGACGAATTGACCGGTAATCCGGAAAAACTCGAAAAATTTGCCCGTGAACAATACCTGATGAAGCGGGCCAATGAAGATATTTTCATCATCGAAAAATGAATCCTCCGCTTTTTCCCGTTTATCAACTCCCGCTGGTGTTGGCGTCCAAATCTCCGCGCCGCGCGGAACTGTTGCGGCAGGCAGGTTTCCGTTTCACCACATGCGATGCGGACAACGCGGACGAATCCTATCCGGAAGAACTACAGGGAGCGGAAATCCCGCTGTATCTGGCAGAGCTGAAATCTGATGCGTTCATGCGGCGTTACACAACGGATAACGACACGGTGGTGATCACAGCCGACACTATCGTATGGTTGCAGGGCAAGATATTGGGCAAACCTGCCGGCAGGGATGACACCATCCGCATGTTGGCGTCGCTGTCGGGCAATATGCATCAGGTATTTACCGGAGTATGTCTGGCGTCTGCCGCTCAAAAACATCTGTTCTGCGCGGAGAGCAAAGTGTGGTTCAAAGAACTGTCTGCCGGAGAAATAGCGTATTACGCCGACGCCTGCCACCCTTTTGACAAAGCGGGCGCATACGGGATACAGGAATGGATAGGCTGCGTGGGTATTGAGCGAATCGAAGGCTCTTATTTCAACGTGGTAGGGTTGCCGGTGCAACAACTGTATGTCGAACTTCACCGTTTCATTGCCCATTGACGCGGATGGGAAACGACATTTTCCGGTTCAAACAGTTTGCCGTAGGACAAGCGCTGGCTGCCATGAAAGTGGGTGAGGACAGCGTATTGCTGGGTGCATGGGCTGACGTATCCCGATCGCGCAGGATATTGGATGTGGGTACAGGCACGGGGCTGTTGGCATTGATGATGGCGCAGCGCACCTGCGGAAAAGCCATGATTGACGCGGTGGAGATAGACGCCGACGCCTGCCGTCAAGCCCGACTGAACGTGGCTGACAGCCCATGGGCAGAGCAAATAAAAGTATTTCATGCCGATTTCCGCGATTTCGCCCAGCAAAATGCCCCTTACGACCTGATTATTTCCAACCCGCCTTATTTCAGAGGTTCGTTACAATCCGCCAACCGGCAACGCATGTTGGCACGGCACGACAACTGCCTTTCGCTTTCCGACCTGAACGTTTGTGCCATGCCTCTGCTGGCTCCGGACGGCATCATCGCCGTAGTGTTGCCGCCCGACGAGGCTCAACGATTCATCCGGAATGCCTCACCGAGATTATCCGCAGTACGCATACTCCACGTACAGGCATACCCCGCGAAACCTCCTTACCGGACACTTCTGGAACTGTCGCCCAAAGCAATGCCCGTTTCCGAAGCAACACTCTGCATTGAAAATGAAACCCGAAACGGCTATACCGACGAATACCGTTCATTGACACAGGCATTTTATTTGAAATTGTCCATTAGGTAGAAAAAGATTGATGGAAACAGATGCGTTAACGTTTACTTAATTTCCTTTTTTATATTTCCCGTTAATGCTACCAACAGATAAATCCAACGGCGCATTCGCTATATTCAGAACGCCATCTTTGATTTCATAATACCATACTTGTTTTTTGGTAATTACATAATTTTCAAAAAATATTATTATGGTTTCTTTGTCGAAAAGAAAAGTCCCTTCTTTATGAAAAGGTTTTCCCATTGCAAATGATCTGTGCAATATCAGTTTGTTCCCGCTGAATGTTAATGTGACAGGTTTTTTCGGGGTAAATGTTCCTTTCCATACACCGTCTAAATATTCGGGATTTGCTGCTGAAAATGCCAAATATTCTTTTTGCTTTTGGATTTGTTCTGCAATTGTTTTTATCCGCTCATTTCTTGCTTTTTCGTATTCGACTAAACCGTCTTCCATCATTTTTTTTGCCTGTTCAAGTTTTCCTTCATCCTCTATTTCTTCGAACATAAACAGATATGAACCTTTTAGCAAACTTGTCATTTTGCTGTACAGCCTGTAGTATTTTCCTTCTTCTAAAGTGGATTGCACAGGCGTAGGCGCAACAATGTTTGAGGTGTCGTTATTTTCTGTTGTTTGGCGAACATCAAAGGCGATCATATCGGCGCTCACAATTGCCCACCGGCTTGCATTCAAACCCTTCGAAACGTTTACATATTGGATATCCCAACTTTTACTTGTGACAGTTACGCCGTCTAACCATATAAAAACGGGTTTTTCTATGGGATTTAACAGAACAGTGTCAAAATCAAAATCAATGCTTTTGGCATACGCTATTGCCGCTTTTTGATTTGCGTCTTGCGCCGTTGCCCA
This sequence comes from Bacteroidales bacterium, assembly GCA_031270985.1. GTDB lineage: Bacteria > Bacteroidota > Bacteroidia > Bacteroidales > UBA4181 > JAIRLS01. The sequence goes on from JAISWR010000105.1 coordinate 45,295, forward strand.
ACAAACGCCAAAAGTAAAAATCACTATTGATAAAATAATTTTATTTTTCATTCCTTTTTTAGCGGTTCCAAAATATTTTCGGGAACATCCTGCGGGGTAGTGGTATTTCTTAATACGGCATATACCTGTTCGGTGCCGCATCCGCTTATAACGACCTTTACCGTCCCGTAGATGCAGGCGTCGGTTATCGACAGGTCGCAGGAGACAATATCATCCAGTACTATTTTGGCGTCCGGCGTCGCGAAAGGCGTTGCGGTTTTGATTCCGCCTTTGAGTACCACATTGCTTAATCCGGCGCTATGATACGATGTTAATATGATGGTTTGCTCGAGGGTTCGGAACTCAAGTTTTGACTTCTCATTGTTCAATTTCGTAAAATTTTTCGGGGACAGGTAGAGTTCATCGGCGTTCAGTTGCAGTTCCGTAACTTGTGCGGCGTCGGCGGTGACGGTCAGTTGCAGTTCCACATTTTTCGACTTTTCGAAATCTACAGTTCCCGAATAAACCTGTGGTTCGGCAAAACGGAGAAACTTGCCTTCCGTGTCGCTGGGGGCTACGAGTTCGCCTCCCAACAGTGGCGCGGAAGTCAAAACGTGGGGGGTTTTTTTATCCAGCGATACGATGAAGAAACACGGCGGCGTTGCTGCCGCTACAAATTCGCTGCTGTCGATTCCCCGGAAGCAGACAAGCGCATATTTGGCCTTTGTTTCCCCGGCTACGGCAATGGTGGAAAACCACACCGCCGCCGAATCCGTTCCGTCATCCCCGACGGTGAGCGATTCGATCTGCAACGGTTCGGCGGGGTTCTCCGCGTTCACCGCAAACATCCGTCCCGTCAGCAGATCGACATTTCCCTTGTCGAAGTTCAGCCGTGCGTTCGAATACGCAACGGATAACACATCCGCTTTAAGGCTGTCCGCAAACGCCAGTCCGATTCCCGCCCCGTTGACCGCCGGTTCGA
>JAISWR010000146.1 GCA_031270985.1 Bacteroidales bacterium
AGGGTTCCACCTCTTCCCATTCCGAACAGAGAAGTTAAACCTGTCCGCGCCGATGGTACTGCAACAGCGGGAGAGTAGGTCGCCGCCATCATTATAAACCCCCTTTCATCATCCGAAAGGGGGTTTTTTGTTGGATGGTAAAATTACTATTCTATGGTTGAAAAGAAATCTGCTAACGTGATGGAAAAATATTTGCAAATGGCGTCCAATGTGCTGACGGTAATATTAGTTTTGCCTATTTCAATCCGTGCAATATGTATGTCCGTGTCAATGAAGAAGGTATCTTGAGATACTTTCCTTTCCTCTCGAAGTTGCTTGATACGTTGGGCAATTTTTTTGAGTAACTCCGTATTGCATCTTTGATTTTTCATTTTGTGACAAAAATGTCATTTTTTGAAAAACTTTACACTGACATATTTGTCAGCAATTTGCTTAATTTGTATCTTTGCCGAAAAATTTTTATTTATCAGCAATGAAAAGGATTATTTTGAACTTTTTGAAGAAAATTTTAAAAGGAAATTTATGGGTAATAGATATTGTAATGTCGCCATTTGTATGGGAAGCGGCAATGATCATGAAAATGGTTAGACGATGTGGCGTTGGGAAACTCCCAATATCAAAAAAAGTGCTGTTGAGCGTTGGTGTTTTCCCCATCAGAGATCATTACTATGAGCCTCTGTTTAATCCACGACACTTAAAAAAACCGCTCTCAGACGAAAGACAGCTTCCGGGCATGGATTGGAACATAAACGAACAATTGGATCTGCTTAAATCGTTTGATTTTCAGGAGGAATTTGACAATATCCCTGAAAATTTTGTCAATGAAACCACGTTTTATTTCAAAAATGGTGCGTACGAATCGGGGGATGCCGAATACTGGTATAATATTATCAGATTGAAAAAGCCTAAAAAGATTATAGAAATCGGATCGGGACATTCAACGAAAATAGCGCGATTAGCGATTCATTCCAATCAAAGATCAGATGTGCGCTATCATTGTCGGCACATCTGCATAGAACCATATGAGATGCCGTGGTTGGAAAAAATAGGCGTGGAAGTTTTGCGCAAAAAAGTTGAAGATATTAGCATCGATTTTTTCACACAGTTGGAAGCAAATGATATTTTGTTTATCGATTCGTCTCATATGATTCGTCCTCAAGGAGATGTTCTGTTTGAATATCTGGAATTGTTGCCGACACTCAAACGAGGGGTAATTGTGCACATTCATGATATCTTTTCCCCACGAGATTATCCCAGCACATGGATTGAAACCAAAGCCCTGTTGTGGAATGAACAATATCTGCTGGAAGCATTTTTGACCTTCAACGCGGAATGGAAAATTCTGGGAGCGGTGAATTTTCTGAGTCATAATTATTTTAATTTACTCAAAGAAAAATGCCCCAAACTTACTCCCGAAAGAGAACCAGGGTCGTTTTATATCGTGAGAACATGATGCAAATAATTTTTCTTTTTTACCGAACAGTAGCGCATATTTAACATTTTTTAACATTTTTTAACGATCGCATTGTGCCGACATAACAATTATTTATTACTTTTGTTCCGAAGAGTCGATATTTTTATATAAAAACCGATGTGATGATAAAATAAAGAAAATCAAATATATAGAAAAGCGTTAGCTTATTCTTGCCTTCGAAAACCGCCAATTTTCAAGTGCTCGCAAGTATATGTTACGCTCACGCAAAGCGTGGGTTTAACTTGTTTGCGAGCAAGGTGCTTGGCGGTACCTCGAAGGCAGACGAAGATACAGTCCCACGCTTTTATTTTTTATCAATTATAAACCGCTGAGTAGGGACCGGGAGGCAAACAAATATTTTTATCTATGTTCAATTTTAACAAAATGCGCCGGTGTGTATCCGTCGCGATGGTCGCACTGCTGATTTTCGGCTGCGGCGACGATTACAATGACAGCGAACTCAGGACCAAAATCGGCCAATTAGACAGCCGCCTGAGTGCGCTGGAACTTAAAATCAATGCCGACATCATGGCATTGAAAACCTTGGTGGAAGGCAAGAAGTACATCACCAAGGTTGAAAAAACCGATGACGGGTGGGAAATCACCTTTCACGACAATTCCAAAATTTCCATCACCAACGGAAACGACGGAAGCAGCGCGCCAATCATCAGTGTGGCGCAGAAGGACGGCAGCGGACCTTATTACTGGAAGATTGGCGACAACTGGCTGCTCGATGGTAACGAGGAAAAGATTCCGGTTACCGGATCAAAGGGTGATCCGGGAGAAAACGCTATCGCACCGCAAGTGCACATCAACGCTGATACCAACGAGTGGGAAATTTCTACAGACAACGGTGTGAGCTGGATTCCTACCGGCGTAACAGCCACCGGAAGCGACGCGCCAATCATCGGTGTGGCGCAGGACGGCAACAGCGGACCTTATTACTGGAAGATTGGCGACAACTGGCTGTTCAATGACAACGAGGAAAAGATTCCGGTTACCGGATCAAAGGGTGATCCGGGAGAAAACGCTATCGCACCGAAAGTGCGCATCAACGCTGTTTCCTACGAGTGGGAAATTTCTACAGACAACGGTGTGAACTGGGATCCTACCGGCGTAATAGCCCTCGGTGAGAACGGTGATGCTTTCTTTTCCGCCGTGAACGATGATCCCAATTCCGACTACGTGGAATTTATCCTTATCGGAGGCGGCAACCCCATCAAAGTGCCCAAATACAAGGCATTGGGTTTGACGTTTACCGGCGCGAACGCTAATGTGGTAGATATTGCCATAAACGCCACAAAAACAATTACTTACGCAAAAAGCGGGGAGGTTACCGCTGTGGGCGTAGCAAGCGCCACTCCTTCCGGATGGACGGTGACGCACAAGAAAACGGAAAACAAGATCGAGATTATTGCTCCCGCTACTGCCGAGACTTTTGACCTGTTGGTGGTGGCTACCTCGGCAAACGGCGCCTCGGCTTCCTACTGGCTGGTAGTGAACAGCGTGAACACCTCTACCGGTGGTGGTGGTACTTCATTGGTCGATCTGATCGGCCTCGATGACAACGTGGTACTTGCCGGTGTGGAATATCCACTGGCACCAACCACGGCGCTTACTCTGACCAGCGACATTACCATCAAAGGGACGGGCGAGGATACAAAAATCACAGCTGTCGAGCCGCCTGTGGCAGCAGGGGTTATCGGGAATGGGGCAAATCCCGCCCTGTATATCAACGGCAACATAGACGTAGTGATTGAAGACGTCACCATCACTTCCACCGCATCCGGCACCAACGCTGTGGACGGCATAACAGTGAACGGCGGCGCCACGCTGAGGCTAAAAAACGTGGTGTTCGACGGCATCTGGAACGGCGATTTCACCGGAATGCAGCATGGGCGTGTAATAACGGTACTGGATGGTACGTTGATTATCGAAAACTGTACGTTCAAGAATTTTAACAAAAACGGTATTCATGTGACAGGCAACAGTAACGCCGTGATTAAAGGATGTACTTTCGAGGGCAACAAGGGTGCAGTCGGTGCGGCGGCACAGAACGGCGTTGTGTTTGTCGGCGCAGATGCCACCGGCAGCGTAACCGGCTGCACGTTCAAAGGGTTAAGATGGGAGCACAATGTAGGAGACTGTGACAATGACGCATGGAGTTGCGGCATATTGCTTTATAACACCACCTCGGAAAACATTACATGGGAAGACAACGACTACCCCAACACATACGGTACTGCGGTCGATGATGCCAATGACTGTAACTGGGACAAGTATGAGGATACCCCGGTGGTATCCGATGTCTATGAGATAGGAGCCCACGACTGGCCTTGCAAACCGTCGGAATAAATCACATTAGGAACATTCCTTTTTTCAGAGAGGCTGTCCGCGAGGGCAGTCTCTTTTTTGTGTGATAATTTGACGCCGGCCGGTTAATCCCTAACTCCGTCATATTTACCCGTCTATGATTGTAATAATTTAGTAAACAAAAACATGTAGGATTTTATAGAAAATAGATCGCTAACTTTTGTGGAGTTAGAGATCAAGCCTTTCGGCGGCAGGCGGGATTTCGGAACATCCACAAGGAGGGAATGGCGAATTTCACCGTAAAAGCCGAGAATGTGCGGGCTATGACACAAAAGCGCTTTCGATCACCATCTCTGCAACGCCTCGGCATGGACCGCCGCCGATGAAACCGTCTATCTGGAACACCTACCGACAGGCATGTACCTGTTCCGGCTGGAAAAATACGAGAAAGCAACAACGCTTAAAGCAGTGAAAAATGATTAATGGTTAATCCGTAATTCTTAATTCTTAATTCTTAATTTTTAATTTTTAATTCTTAATTCTTAATTCTTACTACCCCGTCAAAGGCACACGCACGGTTGTTACTTTCTTCCGAAGCCGCGGTCAATGTTCAGAAACGGCAGGATGAAGAATGCCGGAAGGGTACATATCATCACCCAGAGGAAAAACAGACGATAGCCCAGACATTCCTGTATCCAGCCTGCCGCCATGCCGGGCAGCATCAGCCCCAACGCCATAAAAGCGGTACAAATGGCGTAGTGGGAGGTTTTGTGCATACCGTCCGACACGTAAATCATGAACAGCAAATAGGCGGCAAAGCCAAATCCGAAACCAAACTGCTCCACAGCCACAGCCGCCTGTAACAGCCACAACTGTTCGGGACGCACATACGATAAATAGACATACACCACATCGGGCAAATTCATTGCGAGCATCATGGGCAACAGCCAAAATTTCAACCCCTTGTGCGCGATGGCAATTCCTCCCGTGACGCCGCCCGTCACCAGCGCCACCACGCCCACTGTGCCGTAAATAAATCCCTGCACTTCTGTCTCCAACCCGAGTCCGCCTTCCTCATACTTTCCCAGCATGAACAGCGGTGCGATTTTCATTAATTGAGACTCTGCCAAACGATAGAGCAACAGGAAGATAATGGCGGCGACGATATTTTTTTTTCGGAAGAAAGAAACAAATGTTTCAAAAAATTCGTGCATCACATTCCTCAATTCCCGCATACCGGTTTGACTGTCGGACTCCTTTCGGGGCAATATGAAACTATGGTATCCGGCAAGTACCCAAAACACGCCGGCTACCGTTGCGAAAATGAGCATCCACGCATGAGTGACGTTCCCCGTGAGTTTTTCCATCCTTCCGGCAAGCATTACCAACGCGCCTTGCCCCGAAATCATCGCCACGCGGTAGAATATGGTACGGACGCCGATGAAAGACGATTGTCTGAAAGGCGAAAGCGCCAGCATATAAAAACCGTCAATGGCGATGTCGTGGGTTGCCGAACTGAATGCCAACAACACCATGACTGCCATAGACATGCGGAAAAAGAAAGGACCGGACAGGGAAAACGCCACTCCGGCAAGGGCTGCTCCGATCAGCAACTCCATGACCAGAATCCACCAGCGTTTGGTTTTCAAAATATCCACAACAGGACTCCATAGTGGCTTGATGACCCAAGGAATATTCAGCAAAGAGGTGTACAGCGCAATGTCCCTGTTGGGAACGCCCATACGCTGGTACATCACCACTGCCACCGACATGACGACAACATTAGGCAATCCCTGTGCAAAGTACAGGGAGGGCACCCACGCCCACGGATGGAAGGATTTGTTTTTCATGCCGTTAGCGCTTTAAAACCGCAGGAGAACACAACAGCCGATATCTTACACGACGACTCAAAATCATACATGCTCGCAAAGATACGAGTTATCCCGTAATAAATACCGACGGAAAAATGAAATTAGCGGATAATCAAATTTTTTCTTCGGTTTTTTTGAATGTTCCAAAATATTTTCTTATTTTTGTAAATCAGATATCCATGAATTTTGTTTGATATTGTATTGACAATTTTTACGTTAAATCAAATGAACACATGAAAAGGCTTGCATTTTGGTTGATTTTTGCCACTGTTGCATTGGTGTCTGCTTCCGTGAAAGCGCAAACGGAGGCGCAACGGATAGATTTGTGCATAAGGGCAGCCGGCGACGACGTTAAGTACTTGTCCGATTATTCCACGCATCTGGCCGGGACTGCCACAGGTGAAAAAGCGCCTGTATTCAGGCAGGCCATTGCATTGCGCAAAGGTAACCGTTACCGGTTTACCATTTGTAGCGACGAAGAATCGGGAGGAGAAGGAGTGTTGCACTTGTATGACGGCAACAAGTTGATAGGCAGTTCATTCGATGAGGAGACGGGGGTGGAATACCAAAGTTTTGACTTTGACTGTCAAAAATCATCTTTCTACATCATGTTCATTTCTTTCAAAGATGGTAAGGAAGGCTTGGCGGTAGGGATACTGTCTCATGTAAAGGCGCTGTAATTCATATTTTTATGGTAAAATACAAAAGTGTACTGCTGAAACTGAGCGGTGAATCCTTGACGGCAGGACAGTCCTGCGGCATAGAACCTGCACGACTCATGGACTATGCGCGACGAGTGAAAGAAGCCGCCGCCCTGGGCGTACGTATAGGCATTGTGTTTGGAGGAGGTAATATTTTCAGGGGATTGAACGGAGTAAACCAAGGTTTTGACCGTGTAAAAGGCGACTACATGGGAATGTTGGCTACGGTGATCAACGGACTTGCCCTACAGTCGGCGTTGGAAAGCATCGGCGTAAAAGCCCGCCTGTTCACCGCCATCCGCATGGAACCTGTGGGCGAAGGATACAGCAAGCAAAAGGTGATGAAAGCGCTGGAACGCAGAGAAGTAGTGATTTTCGGCGGAGGAACGGGTAATCCGTACTTCACCACCGATACGGCGGCGGCATTGCGGGCTGTGGAAATGGAAGCCGACGTGCTGCTCAAAGGGACGCGGGTGGACGGCGTTTATACCGCCGACCCCGAAAAAGATCCGACCGCCGTCAAGTTCGAAACCCTCTCATTCGACGAAGCATACCGGATGAACCTGAAAGTAATGGATTTAACCTCTTTTACCATGTGTCGGGAAAACAAAATGCCCGTTATCGTATTTGACATGAACAGGGAAGGCGAACTTATCAGGGTGTTGGAGGGGAAAACAGCAGGAACCATTATTCGTTGAACATGAAAAGTTACCGGAAAGAATTGTGGTTTGAAATCCCTGTGCGACGTGCGATGCGCAACATCACACCCGAAGTGCGGACATGCCTTGCCGAAAGCGGGATCAGGGAAGGATTGGCGTTGGTAAACGCCATGCACATCACGGCAAGCGTCTTCATCAACGACGACGAAAGCGGACTGCACCACGACATGGACACATGGCTTGAAAAACTTGCGCCTGAAAAACCATACAATCAGTACCGGCACAACACTTTTGAAGACAACGCCGACGCCCACCTGAAGCGTTCGGTGATGGGACGGGAAGTGGTAGTTGCCGTCACCAACGGAGAACTTGATCTCGGCCCATGGGAACAAATCTTTTACGGCGAATTTGACGGAAAACGACGGAAAAGAGTATTGGTGAAGATCATCGGCGCATGAATCTATACCGTTTCTATTGGTAGATTCCGTTCAAAAACACGATTTTATTTCCCGCCTGTTTTCTTTTTTGCTGTTGTGCTCTTATTCTCTTCCGCTGTGCGTTTAGCGGTTGCCGTTTTCTTTTTGGTTGCCGTTTTTTTAGCCGGTTCTTCCTCCTGATCGAATACTTTGTCATCTTTCATGGCTTTGGCAATGGTGGTTCTCAACTTGTCCAACTGCAACCGTGTCTGTTTCAGCTGTTTGTCTTTTTCTGTTAATTCTTTTTTCAAAACGTCCACATCCACTTTTCCGATCGGCGTATCTACTTTTTGCAATTGCAACGAAAAGTCGGACAACACATTCATGTAATTGATAAAAGCGTCGTACGGTGATTCGTACGGGTTGTATATCGTCCGTCGTCCGGTGGAGTAGAGCTTGGTGCCCATGAAGCGGAAATGGTCTCCTGCTTGCAGGTATTTCCAGTCGGTTTTCAGTTTGGCGTTGGGTGTTTGTTTCACTCGTTCGGCAAGGTTGTAGAGTTTATTGAAAGCCTCCACCTGCATTTCGTTACCTTGCCATGCTGTAAGATCGCGTTCTTCGTCCGTCCACGAAATCGGGTAGTGGATGCTGATGGGTGCGATAGGTTGCAATGCCAGCAATTCCTCAGCGGTAGCAAAGGCGAACTTCTTTTTGACGGCAAGTTTCAGGAGATGGTACAAAAACTCGAATATTCCACCGGCGACGGTCTGTTTTTCTCCGAATGTGGTATAGTCCAACGATATATTTACCACTTCTTCTTTAGGGTCGAGCAATCCCAGCCAATGTACGAACTTGTCGGCGGTGAGCGGGTATTCGTCCCACGATTGATTGGAGAAGTTAAAACGGATGTCGTCGCTCAGTTTGTAATTGCGTAACAGCAGTTTCAGTTTAGGGTTGGTGGCGGAACAATACAGGTAATTTGGGCTTTTCCAGCCGAGTATGTGTTTTGCTCCTTCGGTGAGTATTCCTTGAAAGCCCATTTCTTCGACCATAGCGCCTATGGTGTTGCTGTAAATCATATTGCTGTTGCAGAACACTTTACTCACGGGTTTGCCGAAGTGCCGCATGATTTTGCCCTTGTGGGCGACAACTTGCGCTTCAAATTCTTCGCGGTTGATGAGCGAAGCGAGCGATTGTGCGTCCGTTCCGGAGATAAACTCCACGCATCCCGTATCCGCCAGCGCTTTGAAACTTTTTAACACGTCCGGTGCATACAGTTCGAACTGGTCGAGTGTGGTTCCCGAGATAACGAACGCCACTTTCAGTTTTCCTTTATGTTCGTTGATGGCGTCCAGCAACACGCGGTTTGCCGGAAGGTACGAAATGTCGGAAATGCGGCGGATGTACGACTCGTTGGCATAATCGTCATAATAGTAATGGTCGCTATTGATGTTGAAAAAACGGTATCTTTTTAACCGGAAAGGCTGGTGTATCTGAAAACAAAGGCATATTTTTTTCATAACGCTTAATTTTATATTCGTATTTTACTAATTTAGATTATAATATACATCTCTAACATGTTTGGCGGATACTTCCCATTTCATTTTGTCCACTTCCTGTTTGCCTTGTTTTTGGAAGATTTTGTGAAGCGCCGAATAGTTCAGGATGCCGTAAATGGCGTCTGCCATAGCGTGGGTATCCCAGAAATCAATTTTGACGGCATGGCTCAGCACTTCTGCGACGCCCGATTGCCTTGAAATGATGACGGGTACATTGGATTGCATTGCCTCAAGCGGCGATATGCCGAACGGTTCGCTTACAGACGGCATTACGTACACGTCGCTCAGATGGAACATTTTATACACGTCGTCACCTTTCAGGAAGCCTGTAAAACTGAACTTATCCGTAATGCCCAACCGTGCGGCGCGACGTATCATTTTGTGCATCATGTCGCCGCTGCCCGCCATCACAAAACGGACGTTGTCCATCCTCTTCAGCACAAGGCTGGCAGCCTCGATGAAGTATTCCGGTCCTTTTTGCATGGTGATGCGTCCGAGGAAAGTAACTATTTTCTCGTTGAATTTCTGCAGTTCTTCGGCGTCATGCGTTTCCACAGGTTCTACGGCATTGTACACCGTCACCACTTTTGCGGGGGCAATTCCGTACTTTTCAATGACGATGTTGCGTGTCAGGTTGCTCACCGTGATGATTTTATCGGCGGCCTCCATTCCCCGCTGTTCAATATCGAACACCACAGGATTGACATTGCCACCGCTACGGTCGAAGTCAGTGGCGTGCACATGGATAACCAACGGTTTGCCCGACACGTGTTTGGCGGCGATACCCGCAGGATAACACAGCCAGTCGTGGGCATGAATCACGTCGAACGTATTGTTCGACGCTATGGAGGCAGCCACTATGGCATATCCGGATATTTCCGCAATGAGGTTTTTCCCGTAACCTCCGGAGAAATTGAATTTTCCGCTGAGATCTGAGGTGATGAAGCGGTTTTCGTCGGATGAAACGAAATTGGAAAAGTTTTCGTACATTTCAGGGTCAACATAGGGCAACAGATTAACGCCTACTTCGATTTGTTGAAATTCTTTCAAAAAGCCGGCTACGCGAGTGTTGCGCACGTGCACGGGGACGTTGTTGGCGCCAATCAGCCCGATGCTGTTTTGATGTTCGTCGCCAAAGGCTTTCGGGACGACAAACAGTATTTCAATGTCGGGGAACGTGGATAGTCCTTTGGTCAAACCATAGCATGCTGTCCCCAGCCCACCCGAGATATGCGGTGGAAACTCCCAGCCAAACATTAATACTTTCATCATACATTTACTTTAAGCGGTTATTAGTCCTGTTTTTCATTTTCAAGCGTATTTTTCGATTAATTTTGCCATTGTCAGCAATGCGCCTACGCTCCAAGCCTGAGAAATAGTGCCCTTTGCCTGATGTGGCGGGTCGCCGTTGTATATTTCCGAGATGGTGCCGATGCCGTGCTGTGTCATTTCTTCCTCAAAACCATGCAACAGTTCATCAATATACGCCACGCCCGATTTTTTGTGTACATGCAACCATCCCGCGCTGAATCCTTCCAGCAGCCATGGCCACACTGTGCCTTGATGATATGCGGCGTCCCGCGATTCCTGAGATCCTTCGTAAGATCCTTTGTATTTGGGGTCTTCGGGCGATAATGTACGCAATCCTCTCGGTGTCATCAACTGCATGTTCACCACGTCAAGTACGGATTTTTTAATTTCGTCGTCCACAGGGCTGTAGGGCAGCGAAGTGGCAAATATTTGATTGGGGCGTACTGACCAGTCTATCTCTTCGCCGTTCACTACGTCGGCAAGGTATCCTTTGTTTTCGTCCCAGAATTTTTTCACAAACGATTCGGCAATAAGCGGCGGCAAATCTTTCCATTCGTTGGTGAATTTTTTATCGCCTGCTTCTTTTGCCAGTTCCAGCATAAACATTACGGCATTGTACCACAGCGCTTGTATTTCTACGGGATAACCTATGCGGGGTGTTTGCGGCACGCCGTTCACCACGGCGTCCATCCACGTCAGCGCTTTTCCTTCCTTTCCGGCGTAAATCAGTCCATTGTCGTGCATCTTGATGTTGTAAGGCAACAAGCCGTTGCGGAAATTATCCAAAATAGTTTTCATCGGCGTGCCGTATTGTTTCCACACTGCTGTTTTGTTGCCCGTATAAGCTGCATATTGCTGTACGGCGTGGAAGAACCACAGAGGAGCGTCCACCGAATTGAACGCGGGATTAGATCGGGTGCCCATGTTGGGGAACAACCCGCCTTCCATGCGTTCGATCATGGTGTCGAGCACCGCCTTGCAGGTTTTGTGGTCGTCAATGCCCAGTGTGATGCCGGGCAGCGAGATGAACGTATCGCGTCCCCATACGCCGAACCACGGATAGCCGGCAATTACTTCCGCGGTATGGTCGTCGTTGCGGACGATGAACTGTTGTGCGGCATTAGTGAGGCAATGCAAATAGCTGGAACGCGGCAGGCGACGTTCCAGTTGAACGGTGAATTTTTGTTTGAATGTGGCGGGATTTTCTTCTTTCAGGCTGGCGGAGAATATGATGCTTTCTCCTTTTTTGATGTCCAGCTCGAAATATCCGGGCACAAACAAGTCTTCGCGGTAATCATAGCCGCGTTCTTTTTCTTTCTCGTATTCGATGCCGTAAAACCAGTCGGGCACGTGGACAAACTCTGCCGCTTTTGAGAATTGCATGTGCAATGCCGGCAACGCTTCGTACATTTTGTTGATAATGCCGTTTTTGATGTATTCCACATGGGTATTGGCGCTGAGATTGGCGTGGGTTAGCGTGTGCATGTTGCGGAATGCCAAAAACGGGCGGAAGCGCAATTTGGTCGGCGAATGGGCATCTTCCAACACATAACGCAACAGTATCTGATTTTCCTGATCCACCAGCAGGCTTTCCTTGCGCAACAGCACTCCTCCTACGCGATAAAGCATGTTGGAAACGATTTCTGTGGAATAATCCACTACATATTTGTGTCCTTTGGGATAATAGATATCGCCGTCATATTTGTGGATGCCCAGATTAAACTCGCTATCATGTTGCACCACTGTTTCATCCAGTGACGAAAGGAAGACGAAACGTCTATTTTCAAATTCCTTTACCGGACTGACCAGCAAACCGTGATATTTTCGCGTATTGCATCCTATGATGGTCGTATTGCAAAAGGCGCCACCACGATTCGACCTTAGAATTTCCCTATTTAGAGAATATTCCAGATTTACCAATTGATTTTTATCAAATTTCAGATAACTCATACACCTTGTTTTAATAATATGCTGATTTCCAAATACAACCTGATATTTCTTCCACGTAAAAAAACATGCAAATATATAGAAATATTTTATTTTTATCAAAATATTTATTTTTTCCGGCGTTTTTTTCAGATATTGAACAAGCAATAGCAGGAAATGTTTCCGGCAAGATGGATTTTTGACACTGATGCATCCAAAATCTCTTTAATAGCGTAACTAATTGATAATTATGGGTTTTCCATCAGGGAAACAACAGCAACAGGACGCAATGCTTCCGCATTCTTCCTCTTGGCTTCATCGGATTGACCTGAGTCACAAGATATTGGAAGTTTGTTCCTTGATTTTTTCCAGTTCGTCTTTCATTTTGATGACGATTTGCTGTATGTCGGCATGATTGGCTTTTGAGCCGATGGTGTTGAGTTCACGTCCTATTTCCTGAACGAGAAACCCGAGTTTTTTGCCTATGACGTCGTTTTCGTCCAGCGTAGCGAGGAAATAACGACAATGGTTGCTCAGGCGAACCCGTTCTTCCGTAATGTCTATTTTTTCCAGATAGTAGATCAGTTCCTGCTCGAAGCGGTTCTGGTCAATGGTGTTTTCTCCCACGTATTCTGCCAAATTTTGGTACAGCCGGTTTTTGATGGTTTCTATTCGTTGTGTTTCAAACTTTTCGAGGTTGCTACTGCCTGCTTCAATCAAGTGGATGCGGGCAATCATGTCGGAGGCAAGCGCAATGCCTTCTTGTGTGCGGAATTTATTGACTTCGTCTATTGCTGCACTAATTCCGTCAAACAATTTCGCCCATTCGCTTTCGGCCACTTCCTTCCTTTCCGATTTGATGACTTCGGGCATACGGATAATGTCGCTCAGGATATTGACGGGCAATGCGGCATGTATGTCCCCGGCTATTTTCGCCAACTGGTCATAATAACTTTTGATGACAGTTTCATCAAATCGGTTCTGCATATCTTCGGCGTTGCCGTCCAGCGATACGAACAATTCGATTTTCCCTCTTTGCAGCCTGTTGATCAACTCGTTACGTATTTCCAATTCTTTTTCCTTATACACATTGGGCAACTTAACATTGATATCTGCCTGCTTGCTGTTCAAGGTTCTGATTTCCACCGTCACATTCCGCTGTTTGTCAGTGATGTATTCGGCTTTGCCGAATCCTGTCATTGATTTTACACTCATGCTACATTTTACTTTTTACGTGGAAACGAACGGTTTGTTCCGACATGTTGCCCAGTTTATCCGTCACCGTAATTTTTACTTCATTTTCCTGATTTTCACGGAATCCATCAATGTATCGTTGATAATCTTTCGCCGGTTGTCCGTTGACGGCGTAAGTGATTTTATCGATGCCGGTCAGATTGTCTGTAGGTGCGATAAACAGTTGTACATAAGGTGGATACACGTTTTCCGAACCGACGGTTCCTATCGGATCAACACTGAACGCAAAGTGGATGGACGGAGCGATGTTATCCACGATGAAGAATATGGAAATGATGTTGCGGTTGTTCACATTGTCGTAGCCGATGACGTTCATTTTGTGTGTGCCGCCTTCGCTAATGGTGATGGGTTGCGTATATGTTATTTCCGAAGGATTGTTGTCCATCGTGTAGGTGAGTTTTTGCAGTCCGGATTCACTGTCGGATCCTGTCAGGGTGATTTCTGTGGATGAACTGATAAATGTGGTATCACGGGTGGTGAACATTAATCCTTTGTATTTGTAAGACAGTGACGGGCCGGTGAGGTCAACATAAATTTTATTGACGATGTGCGTATATTCTTGATTTCCTGCTTCTCTCGATCCTGTGGTGTTATTCAGGCTGTCCACCGCGTAATACCGGATGACATGTATTCCCGGTTTGGACGGCAAGTAGAACGGTTCGGTGTAAGTTTGATATTCCAAGCCATTGACGGAATATTTGGTTTCTTTCACGCCTATTTTATTGTCCACGGAAGTTAGTTTCATTTTGGTTCGTCCGGAGAAATAAACCTGATCATCAACGACGAATTTATCTCCGAGTATATCGGATACCACGAGGGGACCCGACTTGTCCAGATAAAATTTCAGACTGCGGAGCGCTTCCTTGTTGCCTGTTTTGTCCACTGTGTAGTAATATAGAGTGTAGTCGCCTTCCGGTAATTGCCGGGTGGGGATGAATTTTCCGTTGTATATCTGTTCGTCGCCGTCGCCGAATTTGTAATATGTGCGTGCGACGCCCGACAAGGCGTCTGTGGGTTCGAGATATATCACGGACAGGGGTGAAATCACGTTGTTGGCGCCGATACCGGTAACGGTATGGTAAGTAACCGGTGCATCGGCATCAATGGAGAAGGTTTTTTCCGTCATTTTTTCTACATTTCCCACGTGGTCGATTGCATAGTATTTCAGTGTGTTATAGCCCTCTTGTGTGTGAATTTCCGTATCGGCAGTATATTTTTGATAAGACGCTCCGTTGATGGAATAATAAACAGCGGCAACGCCCGACATGTCGTCCTGCGCGGTCAGCTGCATCCGGACGTTTTTGCCGTAATATTGTATTTTGTTGATGAGTGCGGCGTCCCCGTTGAAATCACATTTGGTGACAGGCGCGATGCCGTCTGCATATACGGAATAGACTATTCTTCGGTTCGTATGCGCGTCGTAGTGGTTCAAGTTGTGTACTCCGTTGCCATCCAAATACATAGGCTCTATGGCGTTTTTGGTTGTTTTTGAATTGGAATGGGATACAGGCGTGGGATGGGCGTCGTTTGGGGTGGTGGATAGATACAGGTACAACGGCTGTTCGGTTTGGATATAAAAGCGGTTCAGGCTATCCATATAGGCGCTTTTTTCATGCAGGATAGGCTCTTGAGCGTAAACATGGAACAGCAGTCCCATTGAGAAAAGACCTGCGATTATTTTTTTTGAATGTATCATATTGATTGTTTTAAAGAGAATCCCAGCACCATTACGTCATCCACTTGATCAGCGCCTTGTTTCCAATTGTCAAAAAATTTGTTCACAGCGGCGTACTGTTCCTGCATGGGCTGTTTCGATATTTGGCTCAGCATCTTGTGGAATTGTTTTGAACCGATTCGTTTGAAGTTTTCATTCGGTTGATCGCAAAAGCCATCGGAAAATAAATAAAACCGCATCGAAGGCTTCATCTCAAAAGTTTTAAGGTCGAACTTGCCGATATAGTTGAACAATTCCTGAGAACCGCCCACCGAGGCCATATTTCCTTTTACCAGAATGATTTCGTCGTCGGCACAAATCAACAGTGGGCGGTAGGCGCCGGCGAAATAAATCTGTTTCTTTTCGAAATCCAGCGTGACCACAGCGGCATCCATACCGTCAAAGTTGTTATTGTTCTTTTGATCCAGCATTTCCACGATGGCGTAATTCACTTTGAGCAATATTTCGTCGGGCATGAATATGCCATCGCCTTCTACGATGTGATTGAGCAAATTCATGCCGATGAGTGACATGAATGCGCCCGGCACCCCATGCCCCGTACAGTCGGCAGCTACAAGCACCAATTTTTTATCCGTTTGTGAGAACCAGTAAAAATCGCCGCTCACAATGGCGGCAGGCTTGAAAAAGATAAAGAAATCATCCAACATGCTGCGCATATCAATTTCTCTGTTCTTTTTAAGCGCCGCATTTTGTATGCGCAATGCATAATTGATACTGTCGGTAAGGTTGATTTTTTGGCTCTCTATTTCTTCTTTTTGTTTTATAATCAGTTGATTACGCTCTTTCAACAAAATATTCATCTTGTTTTTCATGCGGTACAACCGTATGAAAATCAACAGCGCCATCAGGATGATTACCAGCAGCGTAGAAAGGAAAATAATGCTTAACTGCTGTTGTTGCTGTTCGGAACGCTGTCTTTCCAAAATGCTTTCTTTGAGCAGATTATCTTTTTCCAGCAGGTTTTTTTCCAATTCCGCTCTGGTATATTTCCGGTAAAGGGATTCGTTTTCGCTGCGGGTGTTGTATAATTCTTCTTCCTTGTTTATCAGCTCTCTATTTGCCAGCCTGAGTTGCAAGTCTTGATTTTCTTTTTCCATTTCCAGCAATTTGAGTTGCAGGTTCGTTTCGGAGAGTTTCTTTTTGGCTGCCTGTTCCTTTTCCGATCTCATTTCTTCGTGGAAAGAGCGGTAATACCCGAAATATTCGTATGCTTTATCCGGCTGTTTTGCTTTTTCATAAGTTTCGGACAACATGCCGTAGCAACTTGTCATCTGCTCAATGTCGTTCAATTCGCGCGCCAGCGTCAGCGCCTCGTTCAAAACGCCTATACTTTCGTCGAATCTCTGCAGGTTGTTCAGCACCACCGACATGTGAATCAACGTGGATATCATACTGATGTCGTCTTTCATCATTTTCCTGTAAGACAGCGTTTGTTTGAAGTATCCGTAAGCGGTTTCGTATTGGTGCATGTCGTTGTAAAGTATCCCCAGATTACTGTTGATCATGGACATACCGCTCAAATTATCTAATTTCCCGTTTAATATCAGCGATTTTTTGTACCATTCTGCCGCCTTTTCAAACAGATTGTGCTCCCAATAGATAAATGCAATTTGGTCATAATACCGGCTTTCTTCCTTCAAATCACCCTGTTGTTGGGCAATTAGCGCTTTTTGCCGATCTTGATAAATGGCAAAAGTGTCGGCAGGCAGCAAAGGTACCACCTCCACATCAACTTGCGCAACTGCCGGAAAGGCACACAACCATGTGAATATGAGTAAAATAATATTTCGCATCTGTTTTTACATCCAATTGAATATCGTTTGTAATAATAATTGCAAATTTACGAATTTTTTTTCTGATATTTACAAACGGGTAAAAAATTGGTTAAAAAAAGTTTGAGGTGCTGTTATTGCTCATGTAAGTGATAAAAATAACCGGTTGGCATATACTGATGCGTATTTGTACCAATTGGGCATTTGAGGATAATATGTTACGGATAAAAACCAAATTTTTAGTTTTTTTAAAAGAATAGTTTTCCATTTAAACCCTAACTTCGTCATATTTACCCGTCTATGATTGTAATAGTTTAGTAAAACAAAAGTATGTAGGATTTTATAGGCTACCTAATTAGGTAGTCTATAAAATAAGTGTAATAGTTTAAATATTAATATTTTATAGAAAATTGCTCCCTAACTTTTGCGGAGTTAGGGTTTAAATTATTAGTTTACCTTTGCTTCAAAATATTTTATCCGTCATGAAACATATTTTACTTATTTCAGTATGTTTTGCGCGTCGCTTTTTGCCCAAAGCGATAGCGAAAGAGCGTTCAATGCCTATGTGTCGGGGCAATACGAAGAGGCGCTCGCCCTTATCCGGCAGTGTATCGGCTTTGGACTGGTATGTCTGCTATTTGAACCTCATATTGCCCGGATGGGAAACCAAAACATGGACGGAAGAAGAACGCAAACAAACGTCATACCGTAACACAGCTATTGACAGAGTGGCGGCGCTGAAAGTAGATTGATTCTTTCAGGAAGGCAAAAAATAACTGATTGCCAAATTTTCAGGTGCATATCCGGAAAGTGAACTGATCAGATCGTCTTGAACAGCAAAGCCCTTATTCTAAGATAAATGCACTCGGTCGGGGTGAAATATGGAAGCCGTTCGTTTACAATGCTTTCAGATTTTCGTCATTTATGATGTTTTTCCCTTCCGGAGTGTACAGGAACTGGATAAGTGCGGCATAGCGTTCGGTGATTTTCCCGCGCACTATCTTCATGGTGCTGTTCATCAACTGGTTTTGTTCCGTAAACGCTTCCGGCAACACGCCAACGGCAGTGGGCAACCACCGTTCGGGAAATTTGCCGGCATAGATGCCTCCTTTTTTGTAAAGGTCTATCTCCTGCCGGAGGAGTTCAAGCGCTTTTTCCTTGCCGGCGACGGTATTCCGGTCTGCGTCCTGCGATTTCACATACGCATTCAAGGCTTCTTTGTTGGGCACAACCAGTGCAATGGTGTACGGGCTTTGATTGTTGTAGAGCATGATCTGGTCAATGTAGCGCGAGTTGGTTGTCATTTCCTCTTCGATGCCTTCGGGGCTGTATTTTTCGCCGTCACTGCCGATGAGCAGGCTCTTAAACCTGCCTGTGACGTACAGGAAGCCGTCTTTGTCCATGTAGCCCATGTCGCCGGTGTAGAGCCATTCGTTGCGCACGGTTTCTTCGGTGGCTTTGGGATTTTTCCAGTATCCCGCCATCACGTTTTCGCCGCGTATCACGATTTCTCCTTTTTCGCCTATTGGCAGTTCTTTGCCGTCGGCGTCGCAAATTTTCAAATCCATCGGCTGCACCAGAAAGCCCGACGAGCCGAGTTTATGCTTGGGGCGGACATTGGAGGAAATCACGGGAGTGGCTTCCGACAAGCCGTAGCCTTGAAACATGGGGATGCCCAGCGCGTAGTAAAAACGTTGCATCTGTATGTCGAGCAATGCACCGCCGCCGATGAAGAAATCCAGTTCTCCGCCGAAGACTTGGCGTATTTTTGCGAACAGCAGTTTGTCAAACAGCGCTATCAATGGACGTTTCCAGCATTGTGCCACGCCGCCTCTGTTGTAGCCCTCCTTGTTGTAAGAATAGGCAATGTTTAGCGCAAAATTGAACATCTTCCACGTGAAATTGCCTTTGGCTTTAATACCCGATTCGATATTTTTCCTGAAATTTTTTGCCAGCGAAGGTACGCTCAACAGCACATGCGGCTTGACTTCTCTGATATTGAGCGGGATATTTTTGAGTGTTTCCACCGGCGTTTTTCCTGTTTTCACGGTTGCCACACTTGCGCCGCTTGCCATGAAACTGTAAAAACCTGCCACATGTGCAAAGCAGTGGTCGAGTGGCAGGATGATCAGCGTGCGGTAAAAGGTCGGGATGGTGATGAGACTCAACGCCTGTTCCACGTTGGCGGTATAATTTCTGTGTGTCAGGAGGATGCCTTTGGGGTCGGCGGTAGTGCCGGAGGTGTAACTGATGTTGGCATAATCGCTGCCTTTCACTTGTGCGGCGGTTTTGGCGACGCAATCCGGATAGGCAGCTAACTGTGCGTCGCCCATGCGGTACAATTCCGCCAACGGCAGTTCGTTGTCGCGGTATGTCTGCTGTTCGTCCAACACGATCACCTTGAGCAGCAACGGGAGATCCGGAACGACAGCGCGGATTTTTGCCAACTGTCCGCCCGAAACGATGACATATTTCGCTTCCGAATGTTGCAAGCGGAAAATCAGGTCGTTGTGTTCTTCCAGCTTGATGGACAACGGTACATTCACCGCTCCGGTGTGCAAAATAGCCAATTCGCCGATGATCCAGTCATTGCGTCCTTCCGACAGCAAAGCCGCCTTATCGCCCATTTTCATGCCGAGTTGCAGCAAACCTGCCGCCAACCGCTGTACCTGTTCCCATGTTTGGCGATAGGTGGTCGGTTCGAAACAGTCCGTCTTCTTTTCCCACAAAAAAGGATTGTTGCCGTATCGTGCAACACATTCCTCAAAAAGTTGAGTAATTGTTTTCATGACGTTTGTGATACAATGTATAAAACTGCAAAATAAATATTTTTGAATGAATTTCGTATTCATTGTTATGTATTTTTGTGCAAAAAACATATTTTTGCGAGCTGATGAAAAATATTTTTTTAACCTTTTTGCCAGTCATATTTGGTCTGTGCGGCACATGTTGCGTGTTTGGGCATAATCCGTACGCGGTGGATTCGTCATACGATTCCGCATCGTTCGTCAAAACGGGATTAACGTT
Organism: Bacteroidales bacterium; assembly: GCA_031270985.1. Classification (GTDB taxonomy): domain Bacteria; phylum Bacteroidota; class Bacteroidia; order Bacteroidales; family UBA4181; genus JAIRLS01. Next base: position 20,019 of record JAISWR010000146.1, read on the forward strand.
CGGAGCGTTGCCGGCTGTCGCTTTTGATACGGACATCGGCTTCAAATACGGAGCATTGACCAATTTCTATCTTTTCGGTAACGGTTCCACTTATCCCCAATATCTTCATTCGTTTTATCTTGAATGGAACCATACCACCAAGGGCAGCGGACTGTGGCAATTTATCTATGACTCGAAATATCTGATTCCGAATATACGTATCACCGCCGAGACCAGTTATTTTACCGAACAGGCGCTTGATTTTTACGGTTTCAACGGCTATCGCGCCTGGTATCAGCCCGATTTTGAGCGGGAGGGTCATGCGGATTACATTTCGCGGATGTTCTACCGGCACGAACGGCGGATGTTGCGGATACGCGCCGATTTTCAAGGCAATGCGGTTGGGAGACGACTACGTTGGATGGCCGGATTGGAGTACAACGGATTCAAAATAGCCACTGTGGACATTGACCGGTTGAACAGGGGCAGAAACGAAAACGACAAACTGCCTGAAAACACACCGTTATTGTACGATAAATTTGTGGAATGGGGGGCAATACCCGACGTGCAGAAAAACGGCGGGAAACATTACCTGTTCAAATTCGGCTTGGTGTATGACACCCGCGACAACGAGCCGAATCCTATGCGCGGCGTGTGGAGTGAAATATTGTTGCTCACTGCGCCAACATGGTTGGGGAATCGGACAGGGTTTGCCAAATTGGCAATCACCCACCGCCAATATTTCACATTGTCGGAAGAAACGCTCAGCTTAGCATACAGGGTGAGTTACCAGCCGAAAATAGGCGGAACCATGCCGTTTTATATGTTGCCGTATATCTACAACACAAATATTACACGCGACGGTTTGGGAGGAGCGAAGACGTTGCGGGGAATCTTGCGTAACCGTGTAGTGGGCGAGGATATTTTTTACGGAAACGTGGAGTTGCGTTGGAAATTTTTGCGTACTCTGCTGTGGAACCAACATCTTTACTTTGCCTTGTCGGCGTTTACGGATTTCGGGCAGGTGGTCGGCAATTACGCTTTCGTTTATGATACCGGCAATGCCGAAGCGCGGGAATGGTTTGCCAGAGGCGAGGGGGAAAGTTTGCACCTGAGTTATGGCGGCGGCATATCCGGTGCGCTGAATCACAATTTTGTCGCCCACATCAACTACGGGCGGGCTGTTGACAGTCGCGACGGGAAGTCGGGATTGTACATCGGACTGAATTACTTGTTTTGACGTTACAAATTGTCATATTTGGATATGCTTGCGGGGTCTATTTCTTTCAGAATTTTCACCACCCTGCTTTTTTCGTCTGCCGGCGAAACGGCAAACAGTTCCATCCATTCATTGGATTTTGACTCCGACACCATCTGCACGAGTAGCGTGTAAGGATCCGGCTTACGGCGATAAACATCCTGCAACAGTTTCATGTAGTCGGCTATTTCGCTACGCACTTCATTGGGACGTGTGTTCATCCTGTCCAATCCTAAGCGGTGGTATTTGTAACTAAATTCTCGAACACCGCGATAACGGTCATCCGTGAGGTTTTGCGCTATCCAGTAACGGTTTTTGTTGCTGCCCGACCCTTCGTAAGCGCGCCATCCTTTTTCGCCCGATTTCTGTGCGTTGGCGACAATGGTTTCGGCTTTCCGGAAATACGGTGTTCCTCCGCCTTGAGAAAAGGAATCGTAATCCATTCCCAGAATAATGTAGATGTAGAACGCAATGATGGACGTGAGGTTCGACTGATAGGTGATTTCGCTGAATTCCAGCGGTTCGCCCTCTACGTAAGTAAATTTCAGGTTTTCATCCTGAAAATTAAGTAAAATGGTGCTGTACGCCGAGTTAAATACCGGACGCCGCGACTGTACCTGCAACGTTCCCGTAAATTCATTACCCACCAGACTTTTGATGTTCAACAGCATATTACATTCAATGCGTTCTTCGACGGAAAAAGCGTTGTTTGTCCACGCCCGCGAATTGACGAACTCGTACAGGGCGGTTTGCAAGGCGTCCGTCACGCTTTTGTTCGATCCTTGTATCTGGGTGGTCACCAGTTGTATGTTGCACCGCAATTCTTGTCCGTTTGCCGCAAAAGCCACTGTCATCAAGCAAACCGATATGTAGGTGCGCAAATTAGTTTTCATGGAAATATGCAGTTAATTGATTCACTATGTCATGAGCGACTTCCGTTTTGCTTTTCAGCGGGAAATGACGGACATTGCCCTGCGCGTCCATAACGGTCACTTTGTTGGTGGGGTGTCCGAATCCTGCTCCTGCTTCTTTCAAGGAGTTGAGTACGATAAAGTCCAAATTTTTTCGGTGCAGTTTTTCGAGCGCGTTTTCTTGTTCGTTGTCTGTTTCAAGTGCAAAGCCTGCGGTGATTTGTCCGGCGCGTTTCATTTTTCCAAGTTCGGCAGCAATATCGTTGGTGCTTACCAGCGGTAATGTAAATTCCTGCTTGTCTTTGATTTTCTGCGTGTGGACATTTGCCGGCGCGAAGTCGGAAACGGCAGCCGCAAAGATGGCGGCGTCACAGGACGGGAACAGGTCTGCGGCAACCCGATACATTTCTGCGGCGGTCTGCACGTCTGTTTTCCTGATGGACGGATGCTCCGGCTGCAAACTTGTGGGGCCGCTCACCAGCAACACTTCCGCACCCCGTTGCGCCAATTCTTCCGCAATAGCATAGCTCATTTTTCCCGATGAATAATTGCTGATGTACCGCACGGGATCTATCGGTTCCTGTGTGGGACCTGCGGTTACCAGCACTTTTTTCCCGTTGCAATCGCCTGTTGTAAATATTTCGGAAATTTTGCGAACAATCGTTTCCGGTTCTTCCATGCGTCCCTTACCTTCCAAACCGCTTGCCAACTCTCCCGTTCCCGGCGCTATCACATGAACTCCGCGCTCCTGCAGGACATTGAGATTGTGCGTGACGGCAGGGTGGAGAAACATATCTACATCCATAGCAGGCGCCACAAGCGTCGGGCAACGCGCGGACAAATATGTGGTGAGCAAAAGATTGTCGGCTATTCCCGTGGCCATTTTGGCGATGGTGTTGGCTGTTGCCGGCGCGATCAACAAAGCGTCAGCCCATATACCCAAATCCACATGACTGTTCCATGCGCCGTTTTCGGGATCAAAAAAATCAACCAGCACTGCATGTTTGGAAAGCGTTGCCATTGTGAGCGGAGAGATAAATTCCTTTGCCGATGGCGTCATTATCACCCGCACTTCTGCGCCTTCTTTCACCAAAAAACGGACAAGTACAGCTGCCTTATACGCCGCTATGCTTCCCGTAACGCCCACGATAATATGTTTTTTCCCGAGCGGCATGTCCGGAGAGGTTATTTTTTCTTTCTGGTTTTGGTCGTTTCTACTCCTTTTGTCTTGGCTGTTTCTGTCCTTTTTGTTTTAGCTGTTTCCGCCCTTTTCGTTTTGGCTGTTTCCGCCCTTTTTGTTGCGGCTGTTTCTATTCTTTTTGTTGTGGCTGTTTCCGTCCTTTTTGTTGTGGTTGTTTCCGTCCTTTTCGTTACGGCTGTTTCTATTCTTTTTGTTGCGGTTGTTTCTACTCCCTTCGTCTTGGCTATTTCTACTCCCGTGATAGGATTACGGTAATATACTTCACGGTCGATGTATTCCTGCAAGGCGAGTAATGCTGGTTTAGGGAGTTTTTCGTAGGAGCGGGATATTTCTATTTGTTCGCGGTTTTCAAATACTTCTTCCAGATTATCGGTGAAGCCGGAAAATTCTTCCAGCCGGCGGTTCAGTTCCTGCTTGATTTCCACGCTGATCTGATTGGCGCGTTTGGCAACAATCGCAATAGTTTCATAAATATTTCTGGTATCTCCGTACAATTGACTCAAATCCCTTGTAATAGTGGTGACAGGCGTTTTTGATTTTTTAAAATCCATGTTATTCGTATTAAATATTTGTTGTTTTTATGTTGATTCAATTATCGTCTTCATCGGGGTTATTTCTGACTTTCAGGTAAGTGTCGGCATGTTCGTACATGCGTTGCGCTTCTTTGGCATAACCGCTTTGCGGAAATTCGCCGATGAACGAATAATATTCATCCACGGTAGCCTGATAACGTTCTTTCTGTTTTCCTTCCACGCTGTTTTCGGCAAGCAGGTAACTCGACTTCAACAGCAGAAACATCAGTTCTTCGCGGTGTTTGGTGTCCGGATAATCGTTCAGGCTGTTGTTTAATGCGACAATGGACGATTTGTACAGGCTGAGGTTGTAATACAGTTTTGCGCTGAGGTAAGATTTATCCACTAATTTGTCCTGCATTTCCACGAAATATTTCAAAGCATCCTCTTTGTACTGCGAAGTGGGATAATGTCGCAGAAACAAGTCGAATATTTCGATGGCTGCGGCAGTCATATCCTGATCCAGTTCCGGGCGCGGACTTTGCCGGTAGTAGCAATATCCCGTAAGAAATTCGCACTCTTCGGCAAAAGGAGACATCGGTGTGTTCTTGTAGTGCATGCTGAAATAATGAGAGGCGTTGAGATAGTCCTTTTGTTTGAAATGGCTCATTGCCTGATAATAGGCAACAGTATCCGCCTTGTTGGTACCACGGAATATCGCCACGATCTCGTCGAGCAATTGTCCTGCCCGCACATAATCGCCTCCGTTGTAATACTCAATGGCTTTTTTGTATTTCAACGCATAGTTGGAACTCTTGCGCAACCTTTCATACTGGCTGCACGAGGCGCACATAAACACGGCAAAAATGACGAAAAACGATTTTTTCATGCAAAATAAATTCCGCACAAAGATATGAAAAATTTCTGTAATCAACATAAAATTTACCGTATCGGGACTGAAATTTGTTCGATACGCGGATTTGTTGTGTCAATGTGCTTCCAGCCAGTTATTGCCTACTCCGACATCTACCGTCAAAGGGACGGACAGCGGATAGGCGTTTTCCATTTCACGGCGGACGATTTCTTTCACCTGTTCCAGTTCTGTTTGCAGCACGTCGAACACCAATTCGTCGTGTACCTGCAAAATCATTTTTGATTGCAGGCGTTGGCGGACAAAAGTGTCGTGGATGCGCACCATGGCGAGTTTGATGATGTCGGCGGCAGAGCCCTGTATGGGCGCATTGATGGCGTTGCGTTCTGCCATGCCGCGTACCACGGCGTTTGCCGAGAGAATGTCGGGCAGATAACGGCGGCGTCCCATCAGGGTGGATACATAGCCACACTGTCGGGCGTTGTCAATGGATTGATTCATGTATTGCCGCACATCAGGATAGGCTTCAAAGTAGCCGGCAATGAGTTCCTGTGCTTCTGTGCGCGGAATACCCAGTCGCTGCGACAGTCCGAAAGCGGAAATGCCGTAAATGATGCCGAAATTGGCGGTTTTTGCTTTTCGCCGCATGTCCGGAGTGACGTCCGGTAGCGGGATGCCGTATATTTTTGCGGCGGTAGCTGTGTGGATGTCTTCATTGTTGCGGAATGCCTCCGTCATGTGCAAATCGTTGCTGACATGCGCCATCAGGCGAAGTTCGATTTGCGAATAGTCCGCCGAAAGCAGCAATCGTCCGCTGTTGCTTGCTATGAAAGCCTTACGGATTTCCCGTCCCCGTTCTTCACGGATGGGGATGTTTTGAAGATTGGGGTCGGTAGAGCTGAGCCGTCCGGTAGAAGTCACCGCTTGATTGAAAGAGGTGTGTATCTGTCCTGTGCGCGGATTTACCAGTTTGGGCAAGGCTTCAATGTAGGTGGACAGCAGTTTTTTCAGCCCCCTGTATTCCAGTATTTTCGGAATAATAGGATGTTTGTCACTTATGGCGGACAGCACCTCTTCGCTGGTGGAAAACTGTTTGGTCTTGGTTTTTCGCGTACGATCGCCCTTGTTGACGTCCAGTCGTACAAACAGCACGTCGCCCAATTGTTTCGGGGACGCGATGTTGAACTGTACGCCTGCCATTTCATAAATTTCTTCTTCCAGCCTCTTGACGTCCTTTGTCAATGTTTGTCCCGATTCCGCCATTGCCTGTTCGTCTATCTTCACTCCTGTGGCTTCCATCTCGGTAAGCGCCTGTATCAGCGGCATTTCCACTGTGGCGGCTAATTCCGACATGCCGTATTTTTCCAACTGTTCTTCCAGTTTTTCCTGCAAGCGGATAGATACGTCGGCGTCTTCGGCGGCATACGCCGCAATTTTTTCCAGCGGCACCTGACGCATGTTTAATTGTCCTTTGCCACTTTTGCCGATAAGGGTTTCGATTTCAACAGGTGCATAATCCAGATATTTCTCGGACAGATAGGTCATGTTGTGCCGCTGTTCGGGCTGGATGAGGTAATGAGCCAGCATCGTGTCGAACAGCGTTCCCTGCGTATTCACGCCATACTGTTTCAGGGTCAGGATGTCAAATTTCAGGTTCTGACCGATTTTCCGGATAAGGGGATTTTCAAACAGCGGCTTAAATTCGTCCGTTACCTGTTGCGCTTTTTCCCGTTCGGCGGGAACGGGGACATACCAAGCCTCGTGGGGTTTCACGGCGAATGACATGCCCACAAGTTCGGTGTTGTATGTTTCCAGTCCGGTGGTTTCCGTGTCGAAACAGAATGATGGCTGCGCCTGCAACAGGGCAATGAGTTCCTTCCGTTTATCGGGCGTGTCGGCAATATGGTAGCGGTGTTCCACCGTGTCTATGTTTTGATATGCGCGTTCCTGTACATGGGCGGATTCTGCAGGAGCGACGTCAAAGAGGCTCAACTGTCGCGACACGGTTGTTTCTCCGCTTTCCATTCTGTTCAGGAGCGAACGGAAATTAAATTCCTTAAACAGTTCCTTCAGTTTGGCGTGGTCGGGTTGTTTTACGGCAAATTCTTCCTCGCGAAAATCCATCGGAACGTCGGTACTGATGGCGACCAGTTTTCGTGAGAGCAACAGTTCTTCGGTGTGTTCGATGATTTTATCCTTGTTGGCGCCTTTCACCGAAGCGATGTTTTCCAGCAACCGTTCCACCGATCCGAATTCCCGTATCAGTTGGGTAGCGCCCACTTCGCCGATACCTTTCACGCCCGGCACGTTGTCCGATTTGTCGCCCATGATGGCAAGCACCTCGACGAACTGTTTCGGATAAGCCACTCCGTAAGTTTCGCAAATTTTTGCCGTGTTGAGAATTTCCGCGTCTTTTCCGGAACGTGCGGGTTTGTACATGTAGATATGGTCGGTCACCAACTGTGCATAATCCTTATCGGGCGTCATCATATATACGTCGAATCCCTGTGCCGCCGCCTTTTGCGCGATGGTGCCGATAACGTCATCGGCTTCGTAGCCCGCATATTCGATGATGGGGATACGGTAGGCGTCTATCAGTTCCCTGATGCGCGGTACAGATTTCTTGATTTCTTCGGGGGTTTCCTCGCGTTGCGCCTTGTATTCGGCATACATCTCATGGCGGAACGTGGGCGACGACGGGTCAAACGCTACTGCAATGTGTGTCGGACGCTCTTTATGCAGCACTTCCTCCAGCGTATTGACAAAACCAAAGACAGTGGAAGTGTTGAATCCGGACGAATTGAACATTGGCGTGCGGATTAAAGCGTAATACGCGCGATATATCAGGGCATAGGCATCCAGCAGGAACAATTTTTTACGCATAGAAATACATATAATGATAAAGTACAAAAGTACGGAAAAGATAGGATAGTTTTCCCCAAAAATTGGACTACGTCCGAATTTCAATTTTATCTTTTTTTGTTTTTCAAAAATAAATTTGTATTAAGGGGTTATCCGGATATTTTTTTAATGTCGTCAATATACTGTCGATCGTTGGACAGACGCGGCACTTTGTGCTGACCGCCCAATTTTTTGCAGCTTTTCATCCATTTATAGAAAGTTCCGCGCGGCATGATGCGCACAATGGGCATACGCAAGGTGATGTTTTTGCTGCGTTTTGCTTCGTAATCGGAATTGAGTGCGCAGAGCGCCGTGTCCAGCATGCGTGTAAATTCATCCGGATTTTCGGGTTGTTTTTCAAACTCTATCAGCCACTCGTGAGCGCCGTTGGTATGGCTATCCATATACACCGGTCCGGCGGTATATTCCGCGATGGAAGCGCCTGTGGCTTTGCAGGCTTCCAGCAGGGCTTTTTCGGCATTGTCCACAATCACTTCTTCGCCGAATGCGTTGATGAATTGCCTGGTGCGTCCGGAGATTTTGATTTTGTGCGGATACAGCGAGGTGAACACCACCGTGTCGCCGATGATGTAACGCCACAGACCGCTGTTGGTGGAGATTACCACCGCATAGTTTTTTCCCGCTTCCACTTCGCGAATGGTCAATACGTCGGGTGACGGGCTACCGATTTGTTCCATTGGCACAAATTCAAAAAAAACATGATAATCCAGCATCAACAGCATATCGTCGCTGTCGGGATTGTCCTGCAAGGCAAAAAAGCCCTCCGAAGCGTTGTAGGTTTCCAGATAATGCATACGGTTGGACGGAAACAGTTTACGGTACTGATCCCTGTAAGGGAGGAAACTTACGCCGCCGTGTATGAACAACTCCATGTTGGGCCACACTTCCAGCATGTTGCTTTTACCGGTGCGCATCAGGATATATTTCATCAGCGCCATGTTCCATGAAGGCACTCCCGTGAAAGACACCACATTTTGCCTGACGGACGTTTCGGCAATGCATTCCAGTTTCCGTTCAAAATCGCCCAGTAATGCTATTTTTTTGGAAGGGGTGCGCAGAAAGTTTGCCCAACGAGGGATGTTTTCAATCATCACCGCAGACAGGTCGCCGTAAAAAGTGTGGTTGGCCGCATTATCAATCTGATGGCTGCCGCCCAGTGTCAGCGTTTTTCCTGCGAACAGCTTCGTGTCGGGATACTGCCGGCAATATATCGCCAGCACATCGTGTCCGCCGCGGTAATGGCATCCGAATAGTGCGTCGTGGGTAACGGGTACGAATTTGCTTTTGTTGTCCGTAGTGCCGGACGATTTGGCAAACCATTGCGTAGCGCCGCGCCACAACACATCTCTTTCGCCGCTGCGAACACGGTCTATATGGGGTTTAAGGTCTTCGTAGGTCTGAAGAGGCAATCTTTTTTGGAAATCGGCAATGGTACGGATAGTGTTGAAAGCATACTGTCTGCCCCATTTTGTGTGCTGAGCCTGTTGTATCAATTGAATCCACATTTCTTCCTGAATTTCGCCGGGATATTTCCTAAAACGCTCAATTTGCTTGAGTCTTCCTGCATAAGCGAGATCGATAAGAGAGTTGATAATTGACATAAATTCGGTTATCTGAAAAAACGGCTCAAAAATACTTATAAAAATTGAAAACTGAAAATTGAAAAAAGGAAAGTACGATTTTTTGCAAGCGCGTTAATCCTTTATCAAAAAAGATGCCCGAAAATTTGTCACATTAAAATAGAAATGATAATTTCGTGCCCAAATAATTTAATCATGAGCGTATCAAAGGCTGGAACGCTGCTTACCGTGCTGTTGCTTTGTAAAACGGTATGCGGTCAACTGTTGATAGAAAACATTCCCCCTCCGGTCATGTTGCGGGAGGCGGAAATTTCATTGGAAGAAGATGAGATCGGAATTGATTCGCTCATCCATTTGTCGCCGGAAAATCTCACGGATTCTACGAGAATTCCTGCAGCAAAGACATATTCTTATGTGTGGAACAATCAACTGGTGAATCCTTACGGGCAGAGAGTGTCCGAAATGACCGATACCGTGTTGATTGATTTTTCCCGATATTGCCATCCCAATAAAAACGTGGTCACTTCGGATTTTGGTTTCCGCAACGGCTGGCGTTTTCATTACGGGATTGACACCCGTTTGAAAGTAGGCGATTCCATTTGCAGTTCGTTTGACGGAATGGTGCGCATCGTCAGGCGTGGACGCGCATACGGCAATTATGTAGTTATCCGGCATTTCAACGGGCTTGAAACCGTGTATGCGCATCTCAGCAAAACACTGGTGAAGGTCAATCAGATTGTGCGGTCGGGCGAGATAATTGCGCTGGGCGGCAACACCGGACGTTCCACCGGCCCGCACCTGCATTACGAAATCCGCTATCTCGGACAGCCGATTCCTCCCCGCGATTTGATCAACTGGGAGGACTACACGGCACGATACAGGATTGTGGACATGTGTGCGCAATATTTCACTTATGTCGCCGAAGTGGAGCAAATCCGCTATTATACGGTCAGAAAAGGCGATACCTTGTCGGGAATTTCGCGAAAAACCGGTGTCAGCATCAGCAAGATATGCCAGTTGAACAACATCCGCAAGACATCCATCCTGCGCATCGGGCAAAGATTAAGATTCACATGATGAGCCATCATGCCGATACACATTGACATACACGGATATTCCGTTGAAATATTCTCGTTCCACACCATAGTGGTGGGTAGCGGTGCGGCAGGATTGAACGCTGCTGACAGCCTGTACGGTTACGGGCAGAGAAACATCGCCGTAGTGACCGAAGGGTTGCAGATGGGCGTCAGCCGTAACGCGGGATCGGACAAGCAGACCTATTACAAACTGACCCTTGCGGGCGACAGTGCGGACAGTGTGGCAGACATGGCGCAAACGCTGTTCTCCGGAGGGTGCATGCACGGCGATTTGGCGTTGTGCGAAGCAGCATTGTCGGTGCAGGCGTTTTACAAGTTGGTAGGCATCGGAGTCCCTTTTCCGCACAACCGTTACGGCGAATATGTCGGCTACAAAACCGACCACGACCCTTACCGGAGGGCTACCAGCGCCGGTCCGCTGACCTCCAGATATATGACCGAAAAACTCGAAGCGCAGGTAAAAACGAAAGGCATCAGGATTTTCGACGGGTACAAGGTGATAGGCATCGTCACAGATAACGGAGAATGTAAGGGATTGATAGCCCTGAACAAACGGCAGTTGCACCCGAAAGACGGCATGTTTGTCCTTTTCAACTGTACCAACGTGGTGTTTGCCGCCGGCGGACCCGCCGGCTTATACCGTTGCAGCGTGTATCCGGAGAGTCAAACGGGCGCTTCCGGCGTTGCTTTCGAAGCAGGCGTGCGGGGATGCAATCTCACAGAGTGGCAATACGGCATTGCTTCCGTCCGTTTTCGCTGGAATCTTTCCGGAAGTTACCAGCAAGTGCTGCCCCGCTACGTGTCCACCGACAGAAACGGCAATGATGCCTGCGAGTTGTCTGCCGCCGCTTTTTTCCATCCTTCTCAAATGCTCAACAACATTTTCCTGAAAGGCTACCAGTGGCCCTTTGATGCGCGCAAAATCGAAAATTGCGGCTCGTCGCTCATTGATTGGCTGGTGTATCGGGAAATACGGGAAAGAGGAAGGCGGGTCTTTCTGGATTACACGCACAATCCGTCGGCATTGCAGGCGGATTTCGGCAATTTGGGGACGGAAGCCCGCGCTTATCTGGAGACGTCGGGCGCATTGCAGGCAACGCCCTTCGAGCGGCTGGCGCACCTCAACCCTTCCGCCATTGACCTCTACCGTACCCACGGCATTGACCTGTCTGCGGAAATGCTGGAGATTGCGGTATGCGCCCAGCACAACAACGGCGGCCTTGCCGTCAACTGTTGGTGGGAAACCAACCTGAAGCATTTTTTCGCGGTGGGAGAAGCAGCAGGTACGCACGGCGTGTATCGACCCGGAGGCAGCGCGTTAAATGCAGGACAGGTGGGCGGCACACGCGCCGCCATGTACATTGCACACAATTATACGGATGACGCCCCCTCTGCAGATGATTTCATTCGCCTTGCCGAAAATATGCTGACGCGCAAAATACAACTTGCAGAACGGATGTTGAACAACCACAAAGGCGACAACGTTCGGAAGATTCGTTCAGCCATAGGCGACAGCATGTCGAAATACGCGGCGCATGTCCGGAAAACCGGAGACATCCGCAAGGTGATGGAAGAAGCGCAATCGCAACTTGCCGGCGTTGCGGAACAAACAACGCTTGCCGGCGCTCACGAACTGGCGGATGCCTTTGAAAACATTGACCTGATCACCGCGCAATATGTGTACACCTGCGCCATGTGCGATTATGCCGCGAACGGAGGAGGCAGTCGCGGTTCGTATCTGGTGTGTGCGGATGGCGACACAGATGCGGACTTACCCGCCTTTGTCCCCTGCAATGAAAAATTATACGGCATGATACAGGAAATCATATACCGGCAGGGAATCTGCCACACGGCATGGACAAACGTCCGTCCCATCCCTCGAAGCGATGACTGGTTTGAAAACGTGTGGAAGGACTATCTCTCGAACAACCAATATTGAACATCTGTGAGTTACCCATTGTTCTATACTTGCTCGGAAGATAAAATTTGCACATTTTTTCATGGCTATCATTATTTTATGTAATTTTGTCAGCATCATATTGAGTTGTCTGTTATGTACGAAAAAATCGTTATTCTTGACTTCGGGTCGCAAACCACGCAGCTTATCGGGCGCCGGTTGCGGGAGTTGAACGTTTATTGCGAAATAGTCCCCTACAATAAATTCCCCGCCGACGACTTGTCGGTGAAAGGTGTGATTTTGTCGGGAAGTCCGTTTTCGGTGACTGATCCGGATGCGTTCAAACCCGATTTGTCGTCCGTCAGAGGGAAATATCCGTTGTTGGGTATCTGCTACGGGGCGCAGTATTTGGCGTACCTGTCGGGCGGAAAGGTAGAGAAAGGCGATTCGCGCGAATACGGACGGGCGGCGCTTACGCCGTGCGACAAAAATGACCTGTTACTGAGAGGCGTCCTGGCAAAGTCGCGTGTGTGGATGTCGCACGGCGACACCATCACGCAGATTCCTTCGGGGTTCAGGATTGTTGCCGTTACGGGCGATGTACCTGTCGCCGTTTACAAGATTGACGGCGAACCCTCGTGGGGCGTGCAGTTCCATCCCGAAGTGTTCCACACCGAAGAGGGGACGCTGATACTGGACAATTTTCTGAACATCTGCGGCATGAAGAAGGACTGGACGCCGGCGTCGTTCATTGAGTCGGCGGTGGCATCGCTCAAGGAACAATTGAGCAACGAGAGGGTGATTCTCGCGCTGTCGGGTGGCGTTGATTCGTCGGTCACGGCGATGTTGCTGAACAGAGCCATCGGCAAAAACCTGACCTGTATCTTTGTAGACCACGGGCTGTTGCGCAAGAATGAGTTTACCAACGTATTGCGCGATTACGAGCATCTGGGACTGAATGTCATCGGGGTGAACGCCGCCGAACATTTTTACAGGCAGTTGGCCGGTGTGTCGGATCCGGAACAGAAACGCAAAATTATCGGAAAGGGCTTCATTGACATATTTGAAGAGGAAGCCCGCAAATTGGACAACATAAAATGGCTGGGACAAGGCACAATTTATCCCGACATCATCGAATCGCTTTCCATCACGGGCATGGTGATTAAGTCACACCACAACGTGGGCGGGCTTCCCGACAAGATGAGGCTGAAACTGGTAGAGCCGCTCCGTCCGCTGTTTAAGGATGAGGTGCGCAGCGTGGGGCGCGAATTGGGGATGATGCCCCACCTCATCAACCGGCATCCTTTTCCGGGACCGGGACTGGGCATCCGTGTGCTGGGTGACATCACCCCAGAAAAGGTACGAATACTGCAAGACGCCGATGATATTTACATCCGCATGTTGCACGAGTGGAATTTGTACAATAACGTGTGGCAAGCGGCGGCAATTTTGTTGCCTGTTCGATCGGTGGGCGTGATGGGCGACGAACGGACATACGAAAATACGGTGGCTTTGCGCGCCGTTACCTCTACCGACGCCATGACCGCCGACTGGGCACACCTGCCTTACGAATTTCTGGCAAAAGTCTCCAGCGAAATCATCAACAAAGTGCGCGGCGTCAATCGCGTAGTGTACGACATCAGTTCAAAACCTCCCGCCACCATAGAATGGGAGTAGAATTGAAAACTGAAAACCGAAAACCGAAACATCAATTGGGCGTTAAAAATCATACATGGTGTCATTGGATAGCGGGAATGCTTATAGTGTTGTTGAACGCTTGCAATTCCACGAGATATGTTCCCAAAGACGAATATCTGCTCAACTCCAGTCATATCTCTATTGACAACAGGGATGTTTCCAAAGAACAGTTATCCCCTTACATACGGCAGAAACCCAACAAAAAAATACTCGGTTTCATCCGGTTCCATTTGTGGCTGTATAACAAGTCGGATCTGGAAAAAGACAACAAATGGAACAACTGGCTGCGGAAAAACGGGGAAGAGCCTGTGATATGGCAACAAAGCATGACGAACAGAAGTCGCGAACAACTGTCGCTGAGCCTCAAAAACCGAGGATATTATTACGTGCGTGTGACGGACACCGTGAAGTTGAAGAAAAAAAAGGCGGACGTTTTTTACAACATCCATACCGGATGGGCTTATACCGTTGAAAAAATAAAATATTCCATACCGGACAGTTCCATCGCCCGCCTGATTCTTGCCGACACCATACATACACTGTTGCGGCGCGGTATGCCCTTTGATTCCGATATTTTGGCGAAAGAACGCAAACGGATAGAAACGCATCTGAAAGACAACGGCTATTACAGTTTCGGGGAAGAATTTATCTCCTATTCGGCAGATACCCTGAATCGCAAGGTTGTCCTCGAACTGAACGTGCGCAACCATACAGAACAAACGGAAGACAACCGACTGATAGAAACGCCCTATCCGCAATACCGCATCCGCCGATTGACCGTCAACGCCAACCTGAGCATGCAGAACCTCAGCGAACGCACTTCCAACCCGCCGGATGCGACAGCAGACACGCTCACCCAAAAAACAGCGGATTTCATCATTCCCCGCCAATTCCCCGTGAAATCATCCACCATCGCACAGTCCCTGTATATCTCCCCGGATTCCCTCTATCGAATATCTCATGTCAACCAAACCTACCAGCATTTGGTAGATCTGCGCAACTTCCAGCAGGTGAGTTTCGAATTTTCGGAGCCATTCCGGCAAAACGACAGTCTAATACGCGATCTGGATTGCCAGATACACTTGCTGCCCTTTGAAAAGCAAAGTTTCACCATTGAGCCGGAAATCACCAACTCAGACGGCAACCTGGGCGGAGGTATTAACTTATCATACCAGAACAGAAGCTTGTTTTACCATGCGGAAATATTCGATTTGAAACTGAAAGGCATGATAGAAGCCGTTTCCACCACACAATCGGCATTACGTTTCAAGACCGCCATGGAATACGAAGCGGAAGTGTCGCTGAACATCCCGAAATTTCTGCTCTCCATGCAACCGGAAAGGTTTATTCGCCGCTATAATCCCAAAACCGTGTTCTCCGTACTTTACAATTACCAGCGACGACCCTATTACACACGTAGCGTTTTCAGCACCTCTATGGGCTATAACTGGCGCGGTTCGGAAATCATCTCACACGTTGTGCGCCCTGTGGACATCAATTATGTGCAACTGAAAAACGTGGACAGTAAATACGCCGCATATCTGGAAAAATACCCATATTTGAAAAACAGTTACCAGACGCACATGGTAGTGTCGAGCAATTACACCTTCACCCGCGACTTGCAACAAGTGAAAAAGGATGATTTCCTCTTCATCCGCACAAGTTTTGAAACAGCAGGACTGTTGCTGAACACCTTTGTCAAAATGTCCGCCGGAGACAAACAGAAACCATATCAGTTTTTGGACAACACTTATTCCCAGTTTATCAAGGGAGATGTGGATTTGCGATATTACTACACGGTGAACGCCAACAATCGCATCGTCACCCGCCTGTTTGCAGGCATCGGGTTGCCCTACGGCAACTCGCGGACGGGCTCCGACGACGGACAGTTTATGGCTTCCATGCCTTTTGAAAAAAAATATTTCGCGGGCGGCACAAAAAGTATGCGCGGATGGCGCTTGCGCTCACTCGGGCCGGGATCTTTCGTCGATAGCGTATCCATCGCCGCCTATCCCAACAATACGGGCGATATTAAGCTGGAAACAAACATAGAATACCGTTTCAAGCTGGTGTGGGTGATGGAAGGCGCGCTTTTTCTGGACGCCGGCAACGTGTGGGACACCCGCCGAGACGACACACGGGTAGGCGCCAATTTCGATTTCAAACGTTTCTACCGCGAAATAGCGCTGAACACCGGATTTGGCTTACGTTTCGACTTCACCTATTTCATTTTCAGCGCCGACTTAGGCATGAAACTGTTTGACCCCGCAAACAACAGAGGTTGGATTTTCCGCTCAAAGCCCGAACGCGGCAGGATACGGGATTTCAACATCAGCATAGGCTTCGGTTACCCGTTCTGACAAACAGAGACGCCGTTCGTGGCAAGACGCTACCTTGACGGGGTACGACGGTTTTTCTATCAATACGTATGCCCTAACAGCCAATTATTCACTATTCACTATTCATTATTCACTATTACAACGGGGTCGGTTGGCGCTTTACCCCATCGGGGAAAACCTCAAACGGGGTCGGTTGGCGCTTTACCCCATTGGGGGAAAACCTCAAACGGGGTCGGTTGGCGCTTTACCCCATCGGGGGAAAACCTCAAACGGGGTCGGTTGGCGCTTTTGTACGACATACGAAACCCTAAAACGGGGTCGGTTGGAACTTTTGTACGATATACAAAACCCTAAAACGGGGTCGATTGGCGCTTTCGTACGACATACGAAACCCTAAAACGGGGTCGGTTGGAACTTTTGTACGACATACGAAACCCTCAACCGGGGTCGGTTGGCACTTTTGTACGACATACGAAACCCTCAAACGGGGTCGGTTGGCACTTTTGTACGACAT